>NZ_JBYSXL010000119.1:0-8186 GCF_058782155.1 Methylobacterium sp. FW306-05-D | reverse complement strand
GACCTCCCCACCGCCACCCTCGCCCAGCAGGCCCTCGGCGGGCACGACGCCTACGGCTCGGCCCTGCGCCACAGCCTGTCGGCGCGGATCAACGCCGCCACCCTGCGCGAACGCCTCTCGGGCGAGGCCTGGCGGGCGCTCGCCGACCTCAAGGAGGTGCTGGAGATCGATTCCGGGCAGGCGCTGCCGGAGGCGCAGCTCCTCGGGCTCGCCGAGCGGGCGCTCAGCCACATCGCCGCCCTGTCGGGCCTCGCGCAGGAGAACATGAACCGGACCGCCGGCTGGCATTTCGTCGATCTCGGCCGGCGGATCGAGCGCGCCATCAACACCCTGACCTTCGCCACACGCTTCGCCGGAGACGGCGCGACGGCGGAGGATCTCGGGGTGATGCTGTCGCTCTGCGATTCGCACGTCTCGTTCGGCGCGCGCTATCTTCACGGCGTGGCCCTCGACCCCGTGCGCGACATGGTGCTCCTCGATCCGTTCAATCCGCGCTCGGTCGCCTTCCAGCTGGAGGCGATCACCGGGCATCTCGGCCAGCTCCCGGTGCTGCGGGCGGACGGGCTGCCCGAGCCGCACCAGCGCATCGCCGCCAGGCTCTTGGCCGAATTCGCCACCGGCGAGGCGGCCGCGTTCGACGGCGCCGCACTGACGCGGCTGGAAAACGAGGTCGAGGGCCTCGCCGACGCCATCGCCACCCGCTATTTCCCGAACGGGCCGCACGCCCTGCGCCCGGAAAAACTCGTGGGCCTCGCGTGATCTATACGCTGCGCCACCTCACCACCTACCGCTACGCCCGCCCGGTGCGCTTCGCCCGCTGCACCCTGCGGCTGCGGCCGCGCGACGGGGAGGGGCAGACGGTGCTGGAGAGCAGCCTCACGATCACGCCCGATCCGAGCACCCGCCTCGTCCGCCGCGACTATTTCGGCCTGGACGCCACGATGGTGACGATCGACACGCCGCATACCGAGCTGCGCGTCGAGGCCCTGTCGCGGGTGCGCGTCGAACGCGACCCGCTGCCGGCGCCGGAATCCGGCCGTGCGTGGGAGCAGGTGCGCGACGCGGCGGTGAACGGCTGCGGCCTCGGGCCGAACCGGCCGGTGCACTTCCAGTTCCCGAGTCTGCGCGTGCCGCTGGTGCCGGAGGTGACGGACTATGCCCGGGCGAGCTTTCCGCCGGGCCGCAGCGCCTATGGCGGCGCCTTCGACCTGATGCGGCGAATCCGGGCGGATTTCCGGTTTGATTCGAAGGCCACCACCGTGCATACGCCGCTCGCCGAGGCCTTCGCGCTCCGGGCCGGCGTCTGCCAGGACTTCACCCACATCATGATCGCGGCCCTGCGCGGGCTCGGCCTGCCGGCGGCCTATGTCAGCGGTTACCTGCGGACGATCCCGCCCGCCGGGCGCCCGCGCCTGCGCGGCGCGGATGCGAGCCATGCCTGGGTCTCGGTCTGGTGCGGCGAGAGCTGGATCGGCCTCGACCCGACCAACGGCATCGGCATGTGCGACGACCACATCGTCGTGGCCCGCGGCCGCGACTACACCGACGTGTCGCCGATCGACGGCATCGTCTCGGCCTCCGGTCCGCAGAAGCTCAAGGTCGAGGTCGACGTGGTGCCGGATGGCGAGCCCATGCCGGAACACGCGGCCGCGCCGCAATCCGCCCCGGCCTGACCGGCGCGTCCCTCAGGCGGATCTGGCCGTGAACAGCCGGAATGCCTCCAGGGTCTCGGCACTGACGTGGTGCTCGATGCCCTCGGCGTCACGGCGGGCGATCTCGGGGCTGACCCCGAGGGCGCACAGGAACTGTTCGACGATGCGGTGGCGCTCCCGGCTCTGGACAGCCAGCGCCTGCCCGGCCTCCGTCAGGAAAACGCCGCGATAGGGCCGCTGCTGCACCAGACCGTCCTCGGCCAGGCGCTTCAACATCTTGGCGACCGTGGGCTGGGCGACACCGAGACGGGCCGCGATATCGACCTGGCGCGCCTCGCCGCCATCGCCGATCAGGTCGGCGATGAGTTCGACGTAATCCTCGACGAGTTCGAGCCGGCGCGCCTCGCGGGCCTGCCGGAAGCTCTCCACGTGGACGTCCGGGTCGACCAGGGAGGTATCGGGCGCAGAGGACGTCGAATCCTGCATGTGGCCGCCGAACTCCCCCGAACGATGGCGCCTCGAAGAGGGCCCGAGCCGGTTTGTACCGAAGCTGCGCCCCGGATGGGAGCCCCCGGGGCCCGAAAGGCGCCTCAGCCGCGCAGGTGGGCCACAAAATCCCGCGTGAACCGCGGCAGGTCGGCGAGCGAACGCAGGCAGATCGTGAGGTCGCGCAGCGCCCAGGCATCCTCCAGGGGGACGATCGCCAGCGGCATGGTGCGGGCCGCCCGGGCCGCGGTGGTCTCGGGCACGATGCCGAGGCCGACGTCGCAGGCCACCAGCCGGCAGATCGCGTCGAAGCTGCGCAGCTGCACCCGCAGCCGCATCGGCGGGCGGCCCGTGCGGGCGGCCTTGTCGGCGAGGAAGCGGGTGAGGGCGCTGGTCCGGTCGAGGCCGACCAGGGGGTGCTCGATCACCTCCGCGAAGGAGACGGAGGCGCGCGCCGCCAGGGGATGCGCGGTCGCCGCCACCATGACGAAGCGGTCCTGTCGGAACGGATAGGTTTCCAGGGTGCCGGTATCGACGGTGCCGGCGACGATGCCGAGATCGGCCGAGCCCTCGGCCACCAGCCCGACGATCTCGTCCGAGGTGCGCTCCTCGATATCGACGCTGACGCCGGTCTGGCGGGCGAGAAAGGCGCTCAGGACCTCGGGCAGGAACTCGGTGAGCGCGTTGGTGTTGGAGACGAGGCGGATCTGCCCCACCGTGCCGCCCGAGAAGGCGGCCAGATCCTCCTGCATCCGGTCGATGCGGTCGAGAAGGCCGCGGGCATGGGCGAGGAGCGAGCGCCCGGCCGGCGTCGGCACCACGCCCTGGCGCCCCCGCGTCAGCAGCGCCGCCCCGAGGGTCTCCTCCATGGCCCGGATGCGCACGGAGGCGGCGGCCAGCGCGAGGTTGGCGCGCGCCGCCCCATGGGTGATCGAGCCCGCTTCCACCACGTGCCGGAACAGCGAGAGATCGACGAGGTCGAAGCGCATCATCGGGTTCCCGGCTCCCGAACGGGAATGGACGGTCCGTATCGCATCAGCACTTCCTTAACCCTGTGGGTGCATCGTGCCGGCATGGTGGTCCGTCGTCGCGTCCGTGCTGTTCTGATGCCCCTCGGCCTCTACGCCGTGTCGGGCCTCGTCGTGGGCTTCTTCGTGCATCAGGCCGAGAGCGGCAACCGCGGCCTCGAAGCCAAGCGTGCGCTCAAGGTCCAGGCCCGGGCGCTGAACCAGGAGCTCACCGCGGCCAAGGCCGACCGGGCGATCTGGGAGCATCGGGTGGCCCTGCTGCGCAGCGACCAGATCGACCGCGACCTGCTGGAAGAGCGTGCCCGCGTCATGCTTGGCCGCGTCCACGCCAACGACGTGGTGATCATCGATCCCTGAGGCGTCCCGGAGGGCAAAACCCTTCGCCGGCACAGGAGCTTCGCAACTGACAACTTCCCGGATCTGTCGGGCGGGCGGCCTCGCTTTCCCCGGAGGCGTGTCCTAGAACCCCTGGTGAACAGATGGTCCCGGGGAGTTGCCGATGGATGCCGCGAAGGATGCAGGCCAAGCCGCTTCCGACACAAGCCGGGCGGGGGCGAAGCGATCCGGCGGGGGTAAATCCGCGGGCGCTGCCGAGGCTCACGCACCCGCTCCGAACGCACCGCAGTTCACCCGCGAGGAAGACCTTCACGCCTACCACGAGATGCTGCTGATCCGGCGCTTCGAGGAGAAGGCCGGACAGCTCTACGGCATGGGCCTGATCGGCGGATTCTGCCACCTCTATATCGGCCAGGAAGCGGTCGTCATCGGCATGCAGATGGCCTCGGTCGACGGCGACCAGGTGATCACCGGCTACCGCGACCACGGCCACATGCTTGCCTGCGGCATGGACCCGAAGGGCGTGATGGCCGAGCTCACCGGGCGGCGCGGCGGCTACAGCCGCGGCAAGGGCGGCTCGATGCACATGTTCTCCCGGGAGAAGCAGTTCTTCGGTGGCCACGGCATCGTCGGTGCGCAGGTGTCGCTGGGCACCGGCCTCGCCTTCGCCGACGCCTACCGGAAGAACGGCAATGTCAGCCTGACCTACATGGGCGACGGCGCGGCCAACCAGGGCCAGGTCTACGAGAGCTTCAACATGGCGCAGCTCTGGAAGCTGCCCGTGGTCTACGTGATCGAGAACAACCGCTACGCCATGGGCACGTCGGTGGCCCGCGCCTCGGCCCAGACCGACTTCTCCAGGCGCGGCATCTCGTTCGGCATCCCCGGCGAGCAGGTGGACGGCATGGACGTCCGCACCGTGCGCGAGGCCGCGACCCGGGCGATCCAGCATGCCCGCTCGGGCGAGGGCCCCTACATCCTCGAGATGCAGACCTACCGCTATCGCGGCCACTCGATGTCCGATCCGGCCAAGTACCGGACCAAGGACGAGGTCTCGAAGATGCGCGAGGAGCACGACCCGATCGAGATGGTGCGCAAGCGCCTGATCGAGATGCACGGCGTGCCCGAGGCCGAGCTCAAGGCGACGGACGCCAAGGTGCGCGAGACCGTGAACGAATCCGCCGAGTTCGCCACGCACGATCCCGAGCCGGATCCGGCCGAGCTGTGGACCGACATCCTGCTGGAAGCCCGGGCCTGAGCCCCGACCCGCGCAAGGAACAGGGGCCGCACGCCGCGCGAGCGACCGCGCCCCTGCCTTCGAAGGGCTGACCCGCCTCATCCTCGATCGACGAGTATTCCATGGCGACCGACATCCTGATGCCCGCCCTCTCCCCGACCATGGAGGAGGGCAAGCTCTCGAAGTGGCTGAAGAAGGCGGGTGACCCGGTCAAATCCGGCGACGTGCTCGCCGAGATCGAGACCGACAAGGCGACCATGGAGGTCGAGGCCATCGACGAGGGCGTGCTCGCCAGGATCCTCGTCGAGGAGGGCACCGAGGGCGTGAAGGTCAACACGCCCATCGCCATCATCGCCGCCGAGGGCGAGGACGTCTCGGCGGCCGCTTCCGGCGGCGGCGGCCCGAAGCACGAGGCGTCCGCCCAGCCCGCCCCGGCGCCCGACATGCAGGCCGAGGGCCAGGCCGAGAAGCCGGCCCCGAGCGCCAAGACCGGCGACGATGCGCCGAAGGCCCCGGCGGCCCCCGCCACCATGACCAACAAGGCGCCCGCGCCGGTGATGGAGGAGTTCCCGGAAGGCACCGAGATGGTCTCGACGACGGTCCGCGAGGCCCTGCGCGACGCCATGGCGGAGGAGATGCGCCGGAGCGAGGATGTCTTCGTGATGGGCGAGGAGGTCGCCGAGTACCAGGGCGCCTACAAGATCACGCAGGGGCTGCTGCAGGAATTCGGGGCGCGGCGCGTGGTCGACACCCCGATCACCGAGCACGGCTTCGCCGGCATCGGCGTCGGCGCCGCCTTCACGGGCCTGCGCCCCATCGTCGAGTTCATGACCTTCAACTTCGCCATGCAGGCGATCGACCACATCATCAACTCGGCGGCGAAAACCCTCTACATGTCCGGCGGCCAGCTCGGCTGCCCCATCGTGTTCCGCGGCCCCAACGGTGCCGCCGCCCGCGTCGGCGCCCAGCACAGCCACGACTACTCGGCCTGGTACTCCAACGTGCCCGGCCTCAAGGTCATCGCGCCCTACACTGCCTCCGACGCCAAGGGCCTGCTGAAGGCGGCGATCCGCGACCCCAACCCGATCATCTTCCTCGAGAACGAGATCCTGTACGGCCAGAGCTTCCCGGTTCCGAAGCTCGACGACTTCGTGCTGCCCATCGGCAAGGCGCGCATCCACCGCCCCGGCAAGGACGTGACCATCGTGTCGTTCTCGATCGGCATGACCTACGCCCTCAAGGCGGCCCAGGCGCTCGCCGAGGAGGGGATCGAGGCGGAGGTGATCGATCTGCGCACGCTGCGCCCGATGGACACCGACACGGTGGTGGAATCGGTGAAGAAGACCGGCCGCTGCGTCACCGTGGAGGAGGGCTTCCCGCAATCGGGCATCGGCGCCGAGATCTCCGCCCGCCTGATGGTCGATGCCTTCGACTATCTCGACGCGCCGGTCCTGCGCGTGACCGGCAAGGACGTGCCGATGCCCTACGCGGCCAATCTCGAGAAGCTGGCGCTGCCCAACGTCGCCGAGGTGATCGAGGCCGTGAAGGCGGTCTGCTACCGCTGAGGGCCGCACGCGTTCACCTCCCACTCTCCCCCGCGCGGGGGAGAGACCGGAGACAAGATGATGACCGAGAAATTCGAAGAACTCTCAGCCCCGCCGGATGCCATCGAGAACGGTGGCATCGAGGTTCTGCGCGCCAGCGTCGTCGACGGCGCCGTGAGCATCGCCCTGCGCCGCTCCTTCGACGACCCGGCCACCTGGGGCCGCCTGCTGGCCGACCTCGCCCGCCAGGCGGCGCGGGTCTACGCGCTGGAGACCGAGATGTCCGAGGACGAGGCCTTCGCGCGCATCAGCGCCGGCTTCGAGGCCGAGAGCCTCGACCCCGACGCACCGATTCTGAACTGACCGCCGCTCCCCCGACACCGCCCGCTGACGATCAGGATTTCCCCCATGCCGATCAACGTCCTGATGCCCGCCCTGTCGCCCACGATGGAGAAGGGCAACCTCGCCAAGTGGCTGAAGAAGGAGGGGGACGCGGTGAAGTCCGGCGACGTCCTCGCCGAGATCGAGACCGACAAGGCGACCATGGAGGTCGAGGCCATCGACGAGGGCGTGCTCGCCAAGATCCTGGTG
Source organism: Methylobacterium sp. FW306-05-D (assembly GCF_058782155.1). NCBI lineage: Bacteria > Pseudomonadati > Pseudomonadota > Alphaproteobacteria > Hyphomicrobiales > Methylobacteriaceae > Methylobacterium > Methylobacterium sp. FW306-05-D. The sequence continues at coordinate 1,312 of NZ_JBYSXL010000119.1, read as the reverse complement.
GCCGAGGGCACCGCCGACGTGCCGGTGAACGACCTCATCGCCATCATCGCGGCGGACGGCGAGGACCCGGCCAGCGTCCAGGCCCCCGGTGGAGCCGCGGAGGCACCGAAGGCCGATCCGTCGAAGGCGGAGACACCCAAGGCTGGCGCGTCCGCCGAGAACGCCACCCCGGGCGGCGGGACGATGGCCTACGCCCGCGTCGACGAGGCGCCGGATGGCGCCAAGCCCGAGGAGGCCAAGCCCGAGGAGGCCAAAGGTGCTGAGACCGCCTCGGCCCCCACGGCCGCGGGCGATCGCGTCTTCGCCTCGCCGCTGGCCCGCCGGATCGCCAAGCAGGAGGGCGTCGACCTGGCGGCGGTGACGGGCTCCGGCCCCCGCGGCCGGGTGATCGAGCGCGACGTCCGTGCGGCGCTCGCCGCCGGCACCGGCAAGGCTGCCCCGGCCGCCGCGCCGAAAGCCGCCGCGGCACCGCAGGCGGCCCCGGCGCCGGCTGCGGCCGCGCCCGCCAAGGCCGCAGCGCCCACCGGCCTCACCACGGATCAGGTTCGCGGCTTCTACCCGAAGGGTACGTACGAGGAAGTGCCCCTCGACGGCATGCGCAAGACCATCGCCAAGCGCCTCACCGAGGCGATGCAGGTCGCCCCGCACTTCTACCTGACGGTGGATTGCGAACTCGACGCGCTGATGGCCCTGCGCGAGCAGCTCAACGCGAGCGCCGGCACGACCAAGGACGGCAAGCCGCTGTTCAAGCTCTCGGTGAACGACTTCGTCATCAAGGCGATGGGCCTCGCCCTGATGCGGGTGCCGGCGGCCAACGCCGTCTGGGCCGAGGACCGCATCCTGCGCTTCAACAACGCCGAGGTCGGCGTGGCGGTGGCGATCGACGGCGGGCTGTTCACGCCCGTCATCCGCCGGGCCGACCAGAAGACGCTCTCCACCATCTCCAACGAGATGAAGGACTTCGCCGCCCGGGCGCGGGCCAAGAAGCTGAAGCCCGAGGAATACCAGGGCGGCGTCACGTCGGTGTCGAATCTCGGCATGTTCGGCATCAAGCACTTCACCGCCGTGATCAACCCGCCGCAATCCTCGATCCTGGCGGTCGGCGCGGGCGAGAAGCGCATCGTGGTGCGCGACGGCGCCCCGGCCGTGGCCCAGGTCATGACCGCGACCCTGTCCTGCGACCACCGCGTCCTCGACGGGGCACTCGGCGCGGAGCTGATCTCAGCGTTCAAGGGCCTGATCGAGAACCCGATGGGCATGCTGGTGTGAGCGGACTCCACTGATCCGTTCCCCGAGCCCGCCGAGCCCCCAC
>NZ_JBYSXL010000118.1:0-8924 GCF_058782155.1 Methylobacterium sp. FW306-05-D | reverse complement strand
CTGCACCGCCGGCCCCTCCCCCCGGGCGGGGGCGCCCGCCTTGACCCCATCAGTCGTCCGGCATAAAGAACTCGCGTTCGTTTCAACGAATTGCGTCCTCTTCCGCCGTCCCGGGTCCGGGCGTAGAAGACGCGCGTTGCGGGCCCGCCGGCCCGGGAGGATTTTTCCGATGACCGATCGTCTGCCCGGCTTCAACACGCGGGCCATCCATGCCGGCGCGGTGCCCGATCCGACCACGGGCGCGCGCGCCACCCCGATCTACCAGACCGCCTCGTTCGTGTTCGACGATGCCGAGCACGCCGCCTCGCTGTTCGGGCTCGAGGCCTTCGGCAACATCTATTCGCGCATCACCAACCCCACCAATGCGGTGCTGGAGGAGCGCGTCGCGGCCCTGGAGGGCGGCACCGCCGCCGTGGCGGTGGCCTCGGGCCATGCCGCCGAGTTCCTGGTGATGCACGCCCTGATGCAGCCGGGCGACGAGTTCGTCGCGGCCGACCGGCTCTACGGCGGCTCGATCAACCAGTTCAACCATTCCTACAAGAACTTCGGCTGGACCGTGGTCTGGGCCCAGACCGACGACCCCGCCTCCTTCGAGGCCGCGATCACGCCGCGCACCAAGGCGATCTTCTGCGAATCCATCGCCAATCCCGGTGGGGTGATCACCGACATCGCGGCGCTCTCGGAGATCGCGAAGCGCCACAACATCCCGCTCATCGTCGACAACACGATGGCGAGCCCCTACCTGATCCGCCCCTTCGAGCACGGGGCCGACATCGTCGTGCACTCGGCCACCAAGTTCCTGGGCGGCCACGGCAATTCCATCGGCGGCCTCGTGGTCGACGGTGGCACCTTCCCGTGGGCGGGCGACGCGCGCTTTCCCATGCTGTCGGCGCCCCGGCCGGAATATGCCGGCAAGGTGCTGGCCGAGACCTTCGGCAACTTCGCCTTCGCCATCGCCGTGCGGGTGCTGGGCCTGCGCGACCTCGGGCCGGCGCTCTCGCCCTTCAACGCCTTCCTGCTCCTCGCCGGCATCGAGACCCTGCCGCTGCGGATGCAGCGCCACTGCGACAACGCCCTGGCGGTGGCGCGCTTCCTGCAAACCCACCCGGCGGTGGCCTGGGTCAGCTATCCGGGGCTGGAGACGGACAAGTACCACCAGCTCGCCCGGCGCTACACGCCCCACGGCGCCGGCGCGGTGTTCACCCTCGGCCTGAAGGGCGGCTACGAGGCGGGGGTCAAGCTCGTCTCGAACCTCGCCCTGTTCTCGCATCTGGCCAATATCGGCGACACCCGCTCGCTGATCATCCACCCGGCCTCCACCACCCACCGCCAGCTCACCGACCCGCAGCGGGTCGCCGCCGGGGCCGGGCTGGAGGTGGTGCGGCTCTCCGTCGGCCTGGAAGATCCACAGGATCTCATCGCCGATCTCGACGCCGCCCTGACGGCCTGACCGCGGCCGTGTTAACGCTTCCTTTACCAAACCGGGCGGAGGCTCGCCTCGCGATCACCGGAGGCGGCGATGTCGGGCTTGACGTCTATGAACCTGTCTTCCCTGGACTGGGCCTTCCTGGAGCAGATCGGCGACGGGCTGGCCTTCCTGGCCGTCCTGGCGACCCTGGTCGGCCTCGCGGTGGCCTTCGCCCCGGGCCCGACGCCTCGGCGCCTGCCCGCCCCGGTGAAACGGATGCGCGACACCGGCCGTTATTGACGGCACCGCCGGCGGGGCCTAGGCCCCCGTCTCAGTCCCGTCACGAGATCGTCCGGCCGCCGATGACGCAAGACCCGCCAGACCTGCCCGTCGTGCTCCTCGTCGAAGACGACGGCCTGCTCCTGATGGAGGCCGCCGACACGCTCGCGGATGCCGGGTTCGAGGTGGTGGAGGCGAGCCACGCCGACAACGCCCTCTCGGTGCTGGAGAGCCGCGCCGACGTTGACGTGCTGATGACCGACGTGGACATGCCCCGCGGCTCGATGGACGGCTTCGCCCTGGCCCGCCTGGTGGCCCATCGCTGGCCGACCATCCCCGTCCTCGTCGTCTCCGGCATGGGCACGCCCGGCCCGAACGACATGCCCGACGGGGCGCGCTTCATCCCGAAGCCCTACGAGCCCTCGACCCTGGTCCGGACCCTGCGCGCCTTCGCCCGCCGCGCCGCCTGACCGCTCACCCGACCTTCACAGACGGGAGGCCCCGATGGCCACCGAAACCCAGACCCATCGCTTCGCCACCCTGGCGATCCATGCCGGCGCCGCGCCCGACCCCGCCACCGGCGCCCGGGCCCAGCCGATCTACTTCACCAACGGCTTCGTCTTCGAGGACACCCAGCAGGCGGCGGACATCTTCGCCATGCGCCGCACCGGGTTCTCCTACTCGCGCGGCTCCAACCCGACGGTGGCCGCCCTGGAGCGCCGCGTCGCCGCGCTGGAGGGCGCCAAGGCCGCCGTGGCGGTGGCCTCCGGCCAGTCCGCCGTGCTGATGGTGCTGATGACCCTGATGAAGAGCGGCGAGGCCTACGTCGCCTCCTCGCGGCTGTTCGGCGGCTCGCTCGGCCTGATGAACCGCCTCGACGGGCGCTACGACCTCAAGCCTCAGTTCACCAAGGGCCTGACCCCGGCCGATTTCGAGGCGCAGATCACGCCCGAGACCCGGGCGATCGTCTGCGAGTCCATCGTCAACCCCTGCGCCACCGTGATGGACCTGGCCGGCATCGCGGAGGTGGCCCGCCGGCACGGGCTGCCGCTCGTCGTCGACAACACCCTGGCCTCCCCGGCCCTGATCCGGCCGATCGAGCACGGCGCCGACATCGTCATCCACTCCACCTCGAAGTTCCTGGGCGGCTCGGGCCAGACCATCGGCGGCGTGATCTGCGACGCGGGCAAGTTCGACTGGGCGGCGATCCCCGGCCGCTACAACCTGATGAGCGAGCCCTGGGCCGATTACGACGGCCTCGTGCTCACCGAGCGCTTCCCGGACTTCGCCTTCGCCTCGGCCTGCCGCGTCTTCGGCATGCGCGAGCTCGGCCCCGGCCTGTCGCCGATGAACGCCTTCCTGACGCTGACCGGCATCGAGACCCTGCCCCTGCGGATGGAGCGGCATTGTTCGAACGCGAAGGCGGTGGCGGCTTTCCTCAAGGACCACCCGGCGGTGGCCTGGGTGAGCTACCCCGCCCTGCCCGGCCAGGAGGGCGAGGCGATGGCCGCCCGCTACGTGCCGCAGGGCCCGGGCTCGATCTTCACCGTGGCGCTCAAGGGCGGCGAGGCGGCGGCGGTCCGGTTCATCATGGGCCTGAAGCTGGTCTCGCACCTTGTAAACATCGGTGAGATCAAGTCTCTGGCGATCCACCCGGCCACCACGACCCACCGCCAGCTCGACCCGGCCGACAAGGCCGCCGCCAAGGTCGGCCCCGAGACGGTGCGCCTGTCGATCGGCCTGGAGAACGTCGAGGACCTGATCGCCGACGTCGCGCAGGCCCTGGCCCCGCTCGCCTGAGGCGCGGGCGATCCGGGCGGATGGAGGGCGCCGGCGCGGCGCCCTCGCTTATAATCCGACCACCCGTCCGAGCGGCATCGCGGCCGGCGCGGCGAGGCCGGCCGGGACCGGCCGGGGCGCCGCCGGCGCGCGGGCCGCCCCGACGGCCTGGTTGTAGAGGCCCCGGTGCTTGGTGCTGGGGATCAGCTTCTCGGTCAGCCCGATCACCGTCTCGGCGGCGCCGAGGAGGAGCGCGCCGTCGGCCGCCAGGCTGTTGCTGAGCCGGGCCAGCACGTCGCCCTTGGTCGGGGCGTCGAAGTAGATCAGCACGTTGCGGCAATAGATGATGTCGAAGGTGCCGAGGCTGTCGAAGGGCTGCAGCAGGTTCAGCGGGCGGTAGTCCACCATCTGCCGCAGGCTCGCGGAGATGCGCCACTGCTCGCCGACCTGCTCGAAATGCTTGATCAGCGACTGGACCGGCAGGCCGCGCTGCACCTCGAAGTGGCTGTAGAGCCCGGCCCTGGCCTTATCGAGCACCTCGGTGGAGAGGTCGGTGCCGATGAGGTCGACGCTCCAGCCGGCGAGGCGCGGGGCGGCGTCCTGCAGCATCATCGCCAGGGAATAGGGTTCCTGGCCGGTGGAGGCCGCGGCGCACCAGATCCGCAGGCGGCGCTGGCTGGCCCGGCGGGCCATGGCCTCCGGCAGCAGCACGTCCCTGAACAGGTCGAAGGGCGTGCGGTCGCGGAAGAAGAAGGTCTCGTTGGTGGTCATCGCCTCGACCACGGCGCGCTCCATGGCGAGGTCGCGGCCGCCCTTGAGGGCGACCACCAGCGCGCCGAGATCGGCGAGGTTGAAGCGCCGGCAGATCGGGCCGAGGCGGCTCTCCACGAGGTAGCGCTTCTCCCCGCTGAGGGCGAGACCGGAGCGGGTCTTGAGGTAGGCGCGCAGGAAATCGAACTCGATGTCGGTCATGCGCCCTGCCCCGTCAGAAGATTGCGCAAGGCCGGCCCGATCTCGGCCAGCGGCAGGATCGCCTGGGCGAGACCCGCCTTGGCGATGCTCCCGGGCATGCCCCAGACCGTGCTGGTCGCCTCGTCCTGGGCGAGCACCGCGGCGCCGGCCTCGGTGAGGGCGCGCGCGCCGCCCGTGCCGTCCGAGCCCATGCCGGTGAGGACCACCGCGAGGGCGGAGGCCCCGAAGATCGCCGCCGCGTCCTGGAACAGGACGTCGACCGCGGGCCGGCAGAAATTCACCACCGGCCCGTCGTGCAGGCGGATGGTCACGTCCTGCCGCGAACCGCCGAGGCCCATGTGGCGGCCGCCCGGAGCGACGTAGATCCGGCCCGGCTGCAGGCGCTCGTCGGCCTTGCCCTCCGCGGCCGGCAGGCCGGTGCGGACGCCGAGATGCTCGGCGAACACCGCGGTGAAGACCGGCGGCATGTGCTGCACGATGAGGACGGGGAACTGGCGCAGGGTCGGGCTGCCGATCTTCTCCAGCACCTCGCCGACGGCGCGCGGGCCGCCGGTGGAGGCGCCGATGAGGAGGACGCGGGGCGCGACGCCGGTGCGGGCCTTCGGGCGCAGCACCAGGGGGGCGGTCGGGCGCAGGGCCGAGACCGGGGCCGGCGCCGGCGTGCCGTGGGAGAGCGGGATCGGCGCGCCGGAGGCCCCGCGCTTGCGGGCCCGGGCGGAGCCGAACAGGCGCACCCGCTCGATCAGGTCGGTGCGGAAGGCGTCCGAGGTGGTGACGCCGCGGTTGCTCTCGGGCTTCGGGATGTAGTCGACGGCGCCGAGGGCGAGGCAGCGCAGGGAGATGTCGGCGTTGCGGGTGGTCAGGGTCGACATCATGATGACCTGGACGCCGGGGCTCTTGGCGAGCAGCATCGGCAGGGCCTGGGTGCCGTCGAGCTCCGGCATGTCGATGTCGAGGAGGATCACGTCGGGGTCGTGGCGCGACATCGCCTCCAGGGCGATCCGGCCGTTGGCCGCGGTGGCGACGACCTCGTAGCCGGCCTCGCCGATCCAGCGGGCGACGAGCCCGCGCACCACCGCCGAATCGTCCGCGATCAGGACCCGGACCCGTTGCCCCGCCAGGGGCGGCGGGGCGGCGTGGGTCGACGCAAAGGTCGGTGCTGTGGCGGCCATCAGGGACTTCACGCTGTGAGCGACGCGGGGGGACGGTCGAGGGGAGGAGAATGCCCGGACGGGGCGGGAGGCCCGGTCCGGGGCCGCGTCAGGCCGCGTCGGCTTCGGTGACGAAGCCGACCTGCGCCAGCTTCGCCGTGACGATGTCGCGGTCGAAGGGCTTCATGATGTACTCGTCCGCGCCCGCATGCAGGGCGCGGGCGATGGCGCCGATGTCGTTCTCGGTGGTGCAGAACAGGACCTTCGGCTTCTCGCCGCCGGGCGTCTTCCGCAGCGCCCGCAGGAAGTCGTAGCCGTCCATGGTCGGCATGTTCCAGTCGAGCAGGATCGCGTCCGGCATGGTCTTGCCGCAGGCGCTCAGGGCCTTCTCGCCGTCCTCGGCCTCGCCGACCTCGAAGTTCATGGTCTCGAAGATGCGGCGCGCCACCTTCCGGATGACGGCGGAGTCGTCGACGATGAGACAGGTTTTCATCGGTCCGTTCTCCAGGGCTGGGGGTCAGGCCGCGCCGGCGGTGCGGGCGTTCGTCCCGAAGGCGAGGAGCGCGTCGACGTCGAGGATCACGAGGAGGCGCCCGTCCAGGCGGTGGACGCCGAGGGTGAGGTCGCGCCAGCGGGCATCGAGGTTGATCGGCACCGGCTCGTGGGTCTCGGCCCCGAGCTTGAGCACCTCGCCGACGCCGTCGACGATGAGCGCGAAGGTCTCGCCGCCCTGCTCCAGGCCGATCGCCATCTGGGCGCCATCCCCGGTGCGCGGCGCCATGCTGAGGCGCCGGCGCAGGCACAGGGCGGTGACGACCCGGCCGCGCAGGTTGAGGAGCCCGACGATCTCCGGCGGGGCGAGCGGCACCGGCGTGACGCCGGCGGGAATGAAGACGTCGTGGACCCGGCCGATGGCGAGACCGAACATGGTCTCGCCGACGAAGACGGTGACGAAGTCGTGGGTGCCGGCGGTCTCCGCGGCGTTGGTGTTGGCGGCCTGCATCATGGGCGTGGACTCCGAAGGGGGCTTCGCCGGTCAGGCGGCGGCGGCGAGGCTGACGACGTCGAGCTCGGCCAGGGCCGAGATCAGGCCGCTGCGGTCGAACTTCGCCACGAGGTCGGCGATGCCCAGGGTCCGGGCCCGCTCGATGGCCTCGGCCCCGATGGTGCCGGTGAGGCCGATGACGGGGAGCGCGGCGACGCGGCCCTCGACCTTGCGCATGGCGCCGACGAGGTCGAAGCCGTTGCGGCCCGGCATCTCGAGGTCGCAGACCACCACGTCGACCCGGCCGTTGGAGAGCAGGGTGGCCACCGCCTCGTCGGCGCTGGCGGCGGTGATCACGTTGTAGCCGGCGGCCTTGAGGACCGGGCTCAGCATCTCGCGGAAGAAGGCGGAGTCGTCGACCAGGAGCAGGGTGGAGCTGCGCTTGACGGTCTTCTTCGGGCCCCGCGCCCAGTCGTCGTAGGCGAGCGGCAGGAAGTGGGCGATGTTGATGATCTCGGTGGCGCGGCCGCGCAGGACGGCCGAGCCGATGAGGTCGGAGCGGTCGGCCGAGATCTCGACGTCGAGGCGCTCCTCGACGATGTCGACGATCTCGTCGACCACGAGGCCCATGGCCCGCTCGCCGTCCGAGAACACCACCAGGGCCTGGGTGCCGGAGGTGCGGATCTCGATCGAGGGATCGGCCGGCACCAGGGGCATCAGGCGGCCGCGGTACTGGATCAGCGGACGCCCGCCGACCCACTCGACCTTGGCCGATTCGATCTCTTCCAGGCGGGTGACCAGCGAGAGCGGCACCGCCTTGTAGCTGCCCGCGCCGCCCTTGAAGACCAGGAGCGTCGCCTTGGCGTCGGCCGCCTCCGTCTCCTCGACCTCGGCCTCGACCGGGATCGCGCCGGATTGCGAGCCTTGGCTCACATGCTGGGCGATGCCGTTCGGATCGACGATGAGCACCACGGCGCCGTCGCCCAGGATGGTGTTGCCGGCGAAGAGCGGCAGGTGGCGCAGCTTCGAGGACATCGGCTTCACGACGATCTCCTCCGTGTGGAAGACCTCGTCGACGAGGATGCCGAAGCGCTGGCGCCCGACCTGGGCCACCACCACGAAGCCGGAATCGACGGCGTCGGCGGCCTGGTCCTGGCCGAGCACGCCCGTGAGGGTGACGATCGGCAGGAGGCGCTCGCGCAGGCGCAGGACCGGCGAGCCGTTGATGCGCTCGACCTTCTGCGCGGTCGCCTTGTCGACGCGCACCAGCTCGAGCACCGCCACCTGCGGCACGGCGTAGCGCTGCTCGCCGGCCTTGACGATGAGGGCGGCGATGATCGCCAGGGTGAGGGGGATCTTGATGGTGAAGGTGGTGCCGCGGCCGAGCTGCGTGTTGATGTCGATGACGCCGCCGATGAGCTCGATGTTCGTCTTGACCACGTCCATGCCGACGCCGCGGCCCGAGACCGAGGTGATGGCGGCGGCGGTGGAGAAGCCGGGGTGGAAGATGAACTTCGCCACCTGAGCGTCGGTCATGCGCTCGACCTCGGCCTGGCTCGCGACCTTGCGCTCCACGGCCTTGCGGCGGATGGCGACGAGGTCGAGGCCCTTGCCGTCGTCGGCGATCTCGATCGTGATCGTGCCGCCCTCGTGATAGGCGGAGAGGCGGATGGTGCCGCGCACCGGCTTGCCGGCGGCCTTGCGGTCGGCGGCCGACTCGATGCCGTGGTCGGCCGAGTTGCGCACCATGTGGGTGAGCGGGTCCTTGATGACCTCCAGGACCTGACGGTCGAGTTCGGTCTCGGCGCCGCTCATCACGAGCTCGATCTGCTTGCCGAGTTCCGACGACAGGTCGCGGACCACGCGCGGCAGCTTCTGCCAGGCATTGCCGATCGGCTGCATGCGCGTCTTCATGACGCCTTCCTGCAGCTCGGCCGTCACGTGGCTGAGGCGCTGCAGCGGGACCTTGTAGGTCGAGTCGTCGTGGCGGCGGGCGATCTCGAGGAGCTGGTTGCGGGTCAGCACCAGCTCGGACACCATCGTCATCAGGTGTTCGAGGGTGTCGACGTTGACGCGGATGGTCTGGACCTTGGTGATCCCGCCCTCGCCGTCGCCGCTGGAGGCGGGCGCCTCGGCGGCCTTCGCCGGAGCCTCGGCGGCCTTGGGGGCGGGCATCGGGGCCGGAGCGGGCGCCTCGTGCACCGGCTCGGCGGCGACGGGCCCGGGCATCGCTGCGACCGGCGCGGGGGCGGCGTCGAACGGATCGGGGCCCTCGGCCTCCATGAAGGCGCGCTCGAGATCCTCGAGGCTGACCTCGCCGGGCTTCAACTCGCGCACCACCGGATCGGGC
>NZ_JBYSXL010000117.1:8856-9096 GCF_058782155.1 Methylobacterium sp. FW306-05-D | reverse complement strand
CGAGACCCGCCCCGCCGCACGGCTCCTCGCCGCGCCCCTGCACCCCTATACGCGCGGCCTCATCGCGGCCCGGCCCCGCCTCGGTGCGGGCCCGAGGCGACGCCTCGCCGAGATTCCCGGGCAGGTGCCGCCGCTGGGTGCACTGCCGCCTGGCTGCGCCTTCGCGCCCCGCTGCCCGGCCGCGGCCATGCCGTGCCGACAGACCCTACCCCTGTCGCGTATACACATCTCCGAGCCCAC
>NZ_JBYSXL010000117.1:0-8846 GCF_058782155.1 Methylobacterium sp. FW306-05-D | reverse complement strand
GGCAGGCGACGCCTCGGAGCGCGTCGCCTGCCTGCGCTGGAAAGACCTGCATGCTTCAGAGCAACCCGCTGCTTGCCTCGACGCCTGACGCCGCCCCGACACCTTTGCTCCTCATCGACGATCTCGCGGTGCACCACCGGACGGCCTGCGGCACGGTGCGTGCCGTCGACGGCGTGTCGCTGACCCTCCGCGCTGGCGAAACCCTCGGCCTTGTCGGGGAATCGGGCTGCGGCAAGTCCACCCTCGGACGGGCCATACTGCGCCTCGTGGAGCCGAGTCGTGGCTCGGTCCAGCTCGACGGACGCGAACTCGTCGGGCTGTCGCGCCGGGCGCTGCGCGGCGATCGCCGGCGACTTCAAATGGTGTTTCAGGACAGCGGGGCAGCGCTCGATCCACGCTGGACCGTCGGCGCGCTGATCGAGGAACCCCTGCGTATCCACGGTCTCGGTTCCGCCCCGGAGCGCCGGGCCCGGGTGGCACGGCTCCTCTCCGATGTCGGCCTGCCGCCGGAAGCGGCCGCACGCCCTCCGCATGCTTTCTCGGGGGGGCAGCGCCAGCGCATCGGCATCGCCCGGGCACTCGCGACCGAACCCGACCTCATCGTCTGCGACGAGCCGGTCTCCGCCCTCGACGTCTCGGTCCAGGCTCAGATCCTGAACCTGCTGCTCGATCTGCAGGACCGGCGCGGCGTCGCCTTCCTGTTCATCAGCCACGACCTCTCGGTGGTGGAGTATGTGTCCGACCGGGTGGCGGTGATGTACCTAGGGCGCATCGTCGAGACCGGCACGCGGGACGCCCTCGTGCAGGCCCCGGCCCATCCCTACACCCGGGCGCTCTTCGCATCCGTGCCCTCCAGCGAGCGCCGATCGCATCGGGCGAAGACCGCGCCGGCGGGCGAACTGCCGAGCCCCTACGCGCCACCGTCGGGCTGCCACTTCCATCCGCGCTGCCCCCTGGCCGTTGCACGCTGCCGCTCGGAGACGCCGACCCTTCGGGATGTGGCAGAGGCGGGCCATCGCGTCGCGTGTCACCTCGCCTGAGCAGACGTCTGCGAACCAGGCTCAATGCGACTCGACGGCGCCCGGAACCCCGATGGGCGTGAGGCGTGCCAGGGGCAGGCGGGCGGGCTCCGTATGCAGGAGCATCAGGCAGTGACGCTTGAGCGTCGTGAAGCGCGGGTCCGAGATTAGGTCGCGCTGGCGCGGGCGCGCGAAGTCGATCGTGAGATCATCGAGGATGCGCCCCGGACGCGGGGTCATCACGACGATGCGGTCAGCGAGGAAGAGTGCCTCGTCGATGTCGTGCGTGACGAAGAGGATCGTCGTCCTGTTCCGGCTCCAGACCTTCAGGAGGAGTTCCTGCATCGTCAGGCGCGTCTGGGCGTCGAGGGCGCCGAACGGCTCGTCCATCAGGAGGACGCGGGGCCGGTTGATCAGCGCGCGGGCGATCTCGACGCGCTGCTGCATGCCGCCCGACAGTTCCGCCGGATAATGATCCGCGAAGTCGCCGAGGCCGACCTGATCGAGAAAATCGCGTGCCGCGGCCAAGCGCTCGCCCTTCGCCACCCCCTTCATCTTCGGACCGAAGGCGACGTTGTCGAGGACGCTGCGCCAGGGAAACAGCGTGTGATGCTGAAACACGATGCCCCGGTCGGGGTGAGGGCCGGCGATGTCCCGACCGTCGAGGCTGACGCGTCCGCGTTGCAGGGACAGGTGCCCGGCCACCGCCCCGAGCAACGTCGACTTACCGCAGCCCGAGGGGCCGAGGAGGCAGACGAACTGCTCAGGCGGAATGTCGAGGTCGATGTCCTCGACCACGTCGAAGGCCCCAGTCCCCCGGCCGAGCCGGATCGCTCCCCCCTCCACCGCGACGCGGCCGCCGATGTTTTCTGCGGGCCCGCTCATCGTACGCCTCCGGCGGCGGTCCAGGGCGTCAGCAGGGCTCCGATACGGCGCACGATCAGGCTAGAGCCCATCCCGAGCAGACCGATCAGCAGCATGCCGACGACAATGTCGTCGTAGTTCTGCAGCGTGTAGGATTCCCAGGTGAAGTAGCCGATCCCGTACTGGCCGGAGATCATCTCGGCGGTCACGAGACAGAACCACGCCGTGCCCATGCCGATAGCCGCCCCTGTGACGATACTGGGGGTCGCCCCCGGCAGGATCACCTCGCGCAGGATCGCAGCCCGGCCCGCGCCGAGGCTGCGGGCGGAGGCGACGAGGCGGGGATTGACGGCCTCGACCCCGTGCATGGTGTTGAGGAGGATCGGGAACAGGGCGCCCGTGAAGGTGATGAAGGCCATCGACAGTTCGGAGGACGGGAACATCAGGATTGCCAAGGGAATCCAGGCTACGGCGGGGATCGGCCGCAGGATTTCCAGCGGCGGCAGCAGGAGGTCGGCAGCGAGGCGAAACCGGCCGATGGCGACGCCGAGACCGATCCCGACGGCGAGCGCGGCCAGGAACCCCGTGAGGACCCGTGCGAGGCTGGCCCCGAGATGGGGCCAGAGCGTCGGGGACCGGATGAGGGCGAGGGCGGCCCGCGCGGCCTCGATAGGGGCCGGCACGTTGCGGAAGCTGACCACGCCGAGATCGACCTTGCCGCTTGCCACGAGGTGCCAGGCGGCGAGGCTCGCGACCAGCGAGAGCGCGCGCAGGACGAGGCGCCGGCCGGGCAGGTGACGCAGGGCGTCGAGCCATGCCGCCCCCCGGTTTCGCGCGCCCACTGGGGCAAGGCCGGCGGCGACCGACACGCTCATCGGGCGCTCAGGCGCGCACCACCGCTGCGCGCGGCCGCGAAGTCGAGGACCTCGCCACCGTGCTTGGCGGCGTACGCCTCGGCGTCGCCCTTCAGCAGGAAGGCATCGAGGCGCGCGTCCCGATCGCGTACGAACCAGGCCTGGGTCGCCAGGAGCTTGATCCCGGATTGCCGGTCCTGGGCATAGAAGGCGCGCGCCGCGCTCCCTCCGCGCTCGACCGTCGCGAGGGCCGCGAAGGCCGCCTCCGGCGAGGCGTAGTGTCGGACCTTCGCCTCGCCCCGCACCCAGATCTGGGCAACGCGGGACACATCCGTGATTGGCTGACCGGTGCCCGCATCCGCCGCGACCAGGGGAGCGGGCGCGTAATCCTTGAGGCTGACCTCGTAGTCCAGGCCGGCCTGTGCCGAGGCGGCGCGGATGAAGCGGTCGTCCACGAAGCGGTCGAGGTCGATGTCGGAATCGGCCTTCTTCAACAGCTTCAGGGTCTCGAAGGAGGTCTTCACCGCCTGCCGGTATTCGGGTTTCCAGGTCACGTCGCGGGTCTGGAGCCCGAGGGGGCCGTGGAACAGGTAGACCACCTCCGCCTCGATCCCCGTGACCTTCTCGATGAGCTCGGCGTACTTTTCCGGCTCGGCGGCGACCAGGCGGTCCGCCTCGATGGCCGCGCGCAGATAGGCCGTGACGATCTCCGGATACTGTTCCGCGTAGTCCGCGTCGACGAGGGTGCCGTGGAAGGTCGGGGCGGCGGCCTGGGCACCGTCGTAGATCTTGCGGGCGAAGCCCCGCCACGGGAACAGCTCGGCGAAGGGCACGAAGTCGGCGTGGGCGTCGATCTTGTTGGCGAGCAGCGCCGAGCCAGCGACCTCGGGCGCCTGGGTGATGATAGTCACGTCGCGGGCCGGGTCCCAGCCCTGCGCCTTAACGGCCCGAAGCAGCAGCCCGTGCGCGGTGGAGGCGAAGGGCACCGAGATGGTCTTGCCCTTGAGGTCGGCCAGGGACTGAACGGCCGAGTCCTTCGGTACCACGATGCCGTTGCCGCTGCCCTGTACGCTGCCCGAGAGCACGCTGATGAAGTGGCTCCTGCGCCCGGCCTTGGAGAAGGCGTAGCCGTTCAGGGAGCCCGGGAAATCGGCCATCGCGCCGAACACGAGCTTGCCCGCGACCATCTCGTTGGTCAGGGGCGCCCCGCTCGTGAAGTTCCGCCACTCGATGGCGTAGGTCGCGTCCTTGTACTTGCCGTCACGGGGCAGGAAGTTTTCTAGGAGCTTCAGCTCGCGGATTAGAAGGCCGCCGGTGGCGCAGTTAATCGTGGTGTCCTGGGTGCCGATGGCGATCCGGATCGTCTCTGCCCGGGCCCCGCAGAGGGCCGTGCCAGTGAGGAGAAGTGCCGCGAGCGCGCGGGTGAGGGTGCGGGCGAGCGGACGGGATAGGGGCACGGGCAGTCTCCTTCGGGCAGAGCGGATCGCCGCGACGCGGGGGCGGCACCAGTATTCGATGGGCGCAGCGAGGTATCGGCGACCGGCCCATTAAGCGGCGTCGGGCCGCAATGCGGCGAGCAATTAATTTCCTTCCCCATCGAAGACTTGATGAGCCATGGAGATGATCGCTGGTCGAAGAAGCAAAGTCTCCCGACTTTGGGATAAAGAGGAGATCGTCTTATCGAGGCGCCTGGATTTGGAATTGCTCCAGAAGTCGCCGGCCGGATAATCGCAGCGCAGCCGAACGCGCTCCGCCGGGTGGTGGAGCGCCGGTCTGCATGCCTCTGTCGGAAGCGAGTTCTCCCATGTCGTCGGCGACGCTCGCCCCTCTCGAATCCCGCAGGCCGGCCCCCCTGATCGCCAGCGCGCTTTTTCTCAGCGAGACCATCGATGGGTTCGACGACGGTGCGACCTTCCTGGATGGCCTGACCGCGGCGGAGATTGTCCGGGTCCGGGCCGCGGGCCGCGCGATGACGCTGGCCCCCGGGGACAGCGTGTTCACGCAAGGGGAACCGCATGCCGGCATCTTCCTGATCGAGGCGGGACGGGTCCGGGTGTTCTATTCGGGCCCGTCCGGGCGTCAGGTCACGCTCGCCTACTGGACGCCGGGCCATTTCATCGGCGGTCCCAGCATCCATGGCGGGGGTGCACATCAATGGTCCGGCGTCGCGATCGAGCCCGTCCGGGTCACGGTGCTGTCGAGCGCGACACTGCGCAGCCTGATCCGCCAGATGCCGGGCTTCGCCCTCTGCCTGATCGCGGCCCTTGAGGCCAAGGGCCGCTGCTACACAGCGATGGCCCAGATGCTCGGTACACGCTCGGTCATAGAGCGTCTGGCCCAGTTGCTCCTCAATCTCGGCGATCTCTACGGCACGCGCGACGGGAGCGGGCGGGAGGCGATCGTGACGATCGAGCGCCGCATCACCCACGACGAGATCGCCGCCCTGGTCGGCTCGACCCGGCAATGGGTGACGATGATGCTCAAGCGCTTCCAGCGCGAGGGGATCGTCGCGATCGACAAGGCGCATATCCGCCTCCTGCGTCCCGGACGGCTGCAGGAGATCGTACTGACCGAGGGCTGAGCGGCCCCGGGTCTCCTCGACGGTGGCCGCTTGCCTGCGCGGCCGCGCCCGGTCTCAATTCGGCAGCCTGTCGAGCGCCCAGCGCGCGGTCTTGCGTACATCCGGATCCGGATCATCCGCGATTGCCGCGAGTCCCGCGCGTGCCTGCGGATTGGCAATCTCGCCCAGGGCCGCGGCGGCCTCCTTGCGCAGGGTCGGACGGGCGTCCCCCAGGACCAGAAGGATCGCGGGGACGGCATCGCTGGTCTTCAACTTGCCGAAGCTGCGCAGGGCCTTCTGGCGCACCTGCCAGTACGGATCGTCGAGCGCCTCGCGAAGGGCGTCGGTCCCGGTCCACGCACCGGTCCGTCCGAGGGCATCGGCTGCGATCTCCCGGACGCTCCAATCCGTGTCGCGCAAAGCCGCCGCGATCGCCTCGCTTGCGTGGCCGTGCCGGGAGAAGGCGAGGGCTCCGACGCCCGCACGCCGGACCTCGGCATCGGGGTCGCGGGTGGCGCCGATGAGGGACGGCAGGGCTTCCTCGGACTTCAGGTAGGCGATCACACCGACGGCCTGAGCCCGCACCGCCGGCTCAGGATCACCGAGCGCACCGACAGCCGGCCCGAGGGCGGTCGCGAGGCGCAAGTTGCGCAGGCCACGCAGAGCAGCGGCCCGCACGAAGGCATCCGCATGGGCGAGGAGGGCGAGAAGCGGAGCGCCGGCAGCTGGGTCTTTCATCTCGGTCATGCTTTCCGCCGCCGCAGCCGCAACGTCGCGGACCGGATCGGTGAGCGCACTTGCCAGCGCCGCCGCCGTCGCGGGTCCGTCGAAGCCTCCAAGCGCCTCGGCTGCCTGGCGGCGCACGCCCGCATCCGGGTCGGCAACCGCAACGGCGAGATGCGGGACCGCGTCCGGGTCGGCGGTCTCGGCGAGCGCTAGGACCGAGACGCGACGCACGGCGGGATCGGGATCGGCGAGGTCGAGGGCGAAATCGGCGACGTCGCCGAACGCCTCGAAGGGATCGGTCACGGCCATCGCGCTCACCGCAGGAGGTAGGGAATCTGGACGCTGACGGCGCCCGTCGGACAGTCCGTCTCGCAGGGCATGCAGTACCAGCACTCGTCGTACTTCATGTAGGCCTTGCCGGTGAGGTCGCTGATCCGCAGGACGTCGAGGGGGCAGACGTCGACGCAGACGGTGCAGCCCTTGTCGGCGATGCACTTGGCGTCATCCACGGTGACGGGCACCGTACTGGGGGCATGGGCGAGAGGCATCGCGATGATCCTTGGGTCAGGCCTGCCTGCGGACGCGCTGGCGGTCGTAGGCGCCGCGCTCGTCCTCGGCGATGGGCACGATGTAGGGGGTGACCGCGCGCTTCTCGCTGATCATGCGGCCCGCGTCCTTGCGCAGGATGGTGTGGCAGAACCAGTCCGCATCGTTCTTCTCCGGATGATCCGTGCGGTTGTGATAGAGGCCCCAGCGGCTCTCGGTGCGATAGAGCGAGGCGGCCGCGGCCATGTCGGCGCAGTCGAGGATCGAGGACGCCTCCAGGGCGCGCATCAACTCGTGGCTGTCGCGGGCCACCATGCGGGTCTCCAAATCCTCGCGAACTTCTGCGAAGCGGCGCTGTCCGATCTCCATCTTGGCCGTCACTTTCGGCGGCTGCAGGTAGTCGTTCACGAAGCGCCGGGTCTTGTACTCGATCTGGTTGGGTGGAATGCCGTCCTCGCGCCGGGTCGGCGCCAGCACCCGGTCGCGCTCGGCCGCGACGTCCTCGCGTGAGATCTCCGGCCAGTCGATCTCGCCCGCCCGGTCGACGGCGTGCTCGCCCGCGATGGCCCCGTTGGTGAAGGCGCCAAGCATGTAGCTGTGGGGTACGTTGGCCATGTCGCCGGCCGCGTAGAGCCCCGGCACGGTGGTGCGGGCGAATTCGTCGACGAAGACGCCGGACGCGCTGTGCCCCGAGCAGAACCCCACCTCCGAGATGTGCATCTCGATCATCCGCTCGCGGTAGTTCGTCCCCCGGTTCTCGTGGAAGCGCCCGCGCGAGGGCCGCTCGACCTTGTGCAGGATCGTCTCGATCTCGGCCACGGTCTCGGCGTGGAGATGGTCGAGCTTGAGGAAGACGGGCCCCTTGCCACTCTGCAACTCGTTGTAGAACTCCTGCATCATCTGACCGGACCAGTAATCGCACTCGATGAAGCGCTTGCCCTCGCTGTTGGCCGTGTAGGCGCCGAACGGACCGGCTACGTAGGCGCAGGCTGGGCCATTATAGTCCTTGATCAGCGGGTTGATCTGGTAGCATTCGAGGTTCGCGAGGCCGGCGCCGGCGTGATACGCCATGCTGTAGCCGTCGCCCGAATTGGTGGCGTTCTCGTAGGTGCCCCAGAGATAGCCCGATTGCGGCAGGCCGAGGCGTCCGGCGGCCCCGAGGCACAGGATCACCGCCTTGGCGCGGATCACCAGAAACTCGGCGCTGCGGGTGTTGACCGCGACCGCCCCCGCGATGGCGCCATCGGGGGCGTTGAGGAGGCGGGTCGCCATGAAGCGGTTCGAGATCAGCACCTGCGCCTTGCGCAACTGCCGGTAGAGCGCCTTCTTCACCGTCTCGCCGTTAGGCATCGGCAGGACGTAGGTGCCGAGATGGTGCACCTTCTTGACGTCGTACTCGCCGTTGCCGTCGCGTTGGAAGCGGATGCCGAAACGGTCGAGTTCCTGGATGATCGCGTAGCAGCGCTCCGCATACTTGTAGACCGGTGCCTGATCGCAGATGCCGTCGTTCGCGATGGTGATTTCCTTGGTGTACTGCTCCGGCGTTGCATAGCCCGGTATGACGGCGTTGTTCAGCCCGTCCATGCCCATGCTGATCGCGCCGGAGCGCTTCACGTTGGCTTTCTCCAAGAGTACGACCCGGGCCGCCGGGTTGCGCAGTTTCGCCTTCAAGGCGGCCATGGGCCCGGCCGTGCCGCCACCGATCACCAGCACATCGCAGGAGACCTCGGAGGTCGCGTCGTGGATCTCGTCCATGGAAGACCTCAGAGGCGCGCGTCGGCGCGCTCGGCGAGCGCACGCAGGTAGGACCAAGGAAAGATTCCCCGGTCATGGCCGTCGGAGAACACGAGGTTCACCGCGTATGCGCCGACGGCCTGGACATCACGGATCGCAAGATCGTCGGGCAGTGCCAGGGGAAGCGCTTCGACGGCCGCACGGACGGCATCCGCGCTGCGGCTCCCGGCGCGCAGGGTCGCGGCCGGCAGACGCGAGACGGTGCCATCCTGCCAATGCACGTCGAGGCGCCTGGCCCCGTCTGTCACCCTGATCTCCCGCGGGACGTCCGGCATCGCTTCCTCCTTGTCGAGCCGAAGACCCGAGAGGCCGGCGGCACCAGACAGTTAGAGCGGAGGAGGCGCCGGGCTGTTAAGAAACTAATTGCCTCGCTGGCCGATGACCGGGCAACGGACCTCCCCCGCGGGCGACGGATCAGGCGAAGAAGCGGTTGGCCGGGCGCGGCAGGCCGAGATGGTCGCGCAGCGTCGTCCCCTCGTAGTC
>NZ_JBYSXL010000116.1:0-9118 GCF_058782155.1 Methylobacterium sp. FW306-05-D | reverse complement strand
GAGGGCCTGGCCAAGGCCACGCCGGGCATCGCCGCCGTGCGGGTGTTCTCGAAATCGGAGGCCGAGCGCCTGCTCGAGCCCTGGCTCGGCAGCGGCCTCGACCTCTCGGACCTGCCGGTGCCCCGCCTCGTGACCCTGAAGCTCGCCGAGACGGCCCCCGACCTGAAACCCCTGCGGAGTTCCCTCGCGGAAGCCCTGCCCGGGGTGGCGAGCCTGGACGACCACGCCCTCTGGCTGCGCCGGCTCTCCACGGCGGCCAACACCTTCGTGGGCGTCGGCATCGGCATCGTTCTGCTGGTTCTGGTGGCGACGGGCCTGGCCGTGGTCTTCGCGACCCGCGGCGCCATGGCGGGCAACCGGGAGGTGGTGGAGGTGCTGCACTTCGTGGGCGCCAACGACGACTTCATCGCCCGCGCCTTCCAGCGCCGCTTCTTCGGCCTCGGCCTGCGCGGCGGCATCATCGGCTCCGGCGCGGCGATCGCGGCCTTCGCCCTGGCGGGGCTGGCAGCGCGCAACTGGCGCTCGGGCCCGGCCGGCGAGGAGATCGAGGCCCTGTTCGGGACCTTCCACATCGGCTGGCGCGGCTACGCCGCCGTCCTGCTCATCGGCGTCATCGCCTCGGTGGTCACCGGCATCGTCTCCCGCCTCACCGTGCGGCGTTTCCTGGCCTGACGGCGCGGTCAGCGACAGGGGCCGCGGAACCTGTTGGGTCCGGCCGACTCCGTTAACCCTTCGTGAACCTTTCCGGGCGGAGATACTTGCCTCGTGAACGCCCCAATCGGGGCCACTCTCTGGGGGAATGACGACGCGGATGTCAGCCAGCGGCACCATGAAGCCCTCCGAGGCTTTCGGATGGGCCTGGACCGACGCCGCATCCCGCGTGCCGGCCTCGGTACGGCTCTCTCCGGTCACGGCTGGTTCCGATCTCGCGGCCCGGACCGGCCTCGGCCCCACCGCCAGGGCCACGCTCGGCCTGGCCGCCGCCGGCGCGGTCGCGCTGTTCTGCGGCTTCCTCGCCTTCGTGGCCTGCCTGGAGCGGGACGAGCGCGTGCCGCAGGGCCGGGCCGACGGCATCGTGGCGCTCACCGGCGGCGCCCAGCGCATCGGCGACGCCATCGATCTCCTGGCCAACGGCTACGGCCGCCGCCTCCTGATCACCGGCGTCAACGAGCGCACCAGCCGCGACGAGATCGCCCGCCTCAATCCGACCCAGCGGCACTGGATCGATTGCTGCGTCGATCTCGACTACCGGGCCCGCAACACCATCGGCAACGCCATCGAGACCCGGCGCTGGATGCGCCAGCACCGCTTCAGCACGGTGACGGTGGTGACCTCGAACTACCACATGCCGCGCACGCTGGTGGAACTCGACCACGCCCTGATGGGCGGTGACCGCATCGTGCCTCATCCGGTGGTCGCGGAAGGCTTCGACGCCGACCGCTGGTGGCACCATCCCTCCTCGGCCAAGCTCCTGGCCTCGGAATACCTGAAATTCCTCGTGGCCTGGGTCCGGACCCGCTTCGAGGCCGATCCGGAGCGCTCGCGGGCCGCCATCCTGATCGGACGCCGCAAGCCGATCAAGATGGTCGCCGAACCGCTGCTGCTGCGCGGACAGGAATAGGCGGATCGCACGGCGAAGCGCCGGCGCCCGCGTCTTCGCAGACGCTGGCTCTCGGTCTGCCGGCCGGGGCCCTTCGCTCGAAGTCCCTGGCTCAGAGCCCCTTGCACTGGCTCCGGATCATCCCCGAAAATTCCTTCTCGGAGGTCTGGACCTGATTGAGGCGGTCCGTGCGCTCGGCGCCCGAGAGGCAGCGGCCGTAGACGCTGGCCACCCGGCGCATGGTCTCCACGTGCCGGCGCCAGACGCGGCACTGGTCGGCCGCCTCGCTGCCGGCCTGTTCGAGCTGGTCGATCGCCTGGCGCTGCATCGAATTGGCCACCAGGACGTCGCGGGCGCAGGCCGTGTCGGTGGCGCCGCGCTGCTGCGCCAGGGCGGGCATCGCGGCGAGCAGGAGGGCGGCCGCCACGGCCGCGCGGGTCGGACCACGCATGCTCATGCCGCCTGCGAGGCCGAGGTGTGGGTGAGCAGCGCGTAGAGGGCGCTGGCGTCGCGGGCGGCGCGGATGCGCTCCAGGATGCCGGGCTCGCGCAGGAGGCGGGCGACCTGGGCCAGGGCCTTGAGGTGGTCGGCGCCGGCGCCCTCGGGAGCCAGGAGCAGGAAGGCGATGTCGACGGGCTGGCCGTCGAGGGCATCGAAATCCACCGGTTTCTCCAGCCGGGCGACGAGGCCGAACAGCCGGTCGAGGCCGGGCAGCTTGCCGTGCGGGATGGCGACGCCGTCGCCGATTCCGGTGGAGCCCAGGCGCTCGCGCTGCAGCAGGGTCTCGAACACCTCGCGCTCGTCCAGGGCCGGAAGCTGACGCACCGCGTGAGCGCTGAGCTCCTGCAGCATCGACTTCTTGGCGCGGACGCGCAGGGACGGCACCACGGAATCCGGAGAGAGGAATTCCAGCACTGGCATGAAGGACCGTCGCCCCGTCGGCGGCGGCCGACCCGGCCGCCACTCCATGAAAGGTCGGGCCGCACGGGCGACCCTTGGACTCAATCGGACGGGTTCAGGCTCTGTTCCCGACCCGCGCCTACGAAGCCGCCTCGGCCGGATCGACCCAGCCGATGGCCCCGTCTGTGCGGCGGTATACGACGTTGATGCGTCCGGTGCCAGCGTGAACGAACACGATGACCGGAGCGCCCGTGAGGTCGAGGGCGGTGACCGCCTCGCTGACCGAGTGGCGCTTCAGGGTCTTGGTGCTCTCGGCCACCACGGGGGGATGCGCCGCCTCCTCGTCCTCGCCGTCCTCGTCGAGGTCGAGGGCGTCGGCCTCGCTCGGGGCCGCGAACACGGCGTAGGCCGCCTGCACCGTCGCGCCGTCATGGCCGGCCGCACCGTGATCCTTCAGCTTGTGCTTGTAGCGCCGCAGGCGCTTTTCGAGGCGGTCCGCCGTCTGTTCGAAGCTCGCATGGGCATCGTGCGCGGCGCCGGACGCTTCCAGGGTCAGACCCGAGACGAGGTGGAGCACGCAATCGGTGCGGTAGGCCGTTCCGTCCCGCCGCAGGGTGACGTGGCCGGAGCAGGTCCCGCTCATGTGGCTGTCGAGGTATTTCGAGAGGGTGGCCGCCATTCGCTCCTCGACCCGGCCCCGCAGGGCTTCGCCAAGATCCAGGCCGTGGCCCGTCACGCGCAATGACCCCATGATCCCTCCGGTTTTCGTTGCTTTCGGGCCACGAGTTAAGGAGCCCTGCGCGGAGAAGTCAACGCGAGGGGCATGGGGCGATCCCGGGGGCGGAGATCGGGTCGGATGACCGCACAGGTTGCGCGCGGTGCCGCCGAGCGGCCTCGACCTGTCCGGGGCTCGATCGGCCTCGCACCGCTGATCGGGCCCGATTCCGGCGCCCGGAGGCCGCCTCAGCGGCCCGCGTAGGCGAAATGCTCGCGCCGGCGCTCGATCGAGGAGGGAATCCGCAGGGATTCCCGGTACTTGGCGACGGTGCGGCGGGCGATGTCGATGCCCTCGTCGCGCAGCTTCTGAACCAGGGCGTCGTCGGAGAGCACGTCGCTCGGCGCCTCGCCGTCCACGAGCTGCTTGATGCGGTGGCGCACGGCTTCGGAGGAGTGCGAGGCGGTGCCGGCGGCACCCGGGATCGCGGCGGTGAAGAAGTACTTCATCTCCAGCGTACCGCGGCTGGTGCCGATCGACTTGTTGGAGGTGACCCGCGAGACGGTCGATTCGTGCATGCCGATCGCCTCGGCCACGGTCTTGAGGTTGAGCGGGCGCAGGTGCGCGACGCCGTGCAGGAAGAAGGCATCCTGCTGGCGCACGATCTCGGAGGCGACCTTGAGGATGGTGCGGGCCCGCTGCTCCAGGCTGCGGGTCAGCCAGTTGGCGGTCTGCAGGCATTCCGACAGGAAGGCCTTGTCGCCCTCGGCCACCGCGCCGCGCGAGACGCGGGCATAGTAGCTCTGGTTGACCAGCACCCGCGGCAGCGCCTCGGCATTGAGCTCCACCAGCCACGACCCGTCGGGCGCGGCGCGCACGAAGACGTCGGGGATCAGCACCTCGACGGCCCGGGCCCCGAAGGCGCGGCCGGGCTTCGGGTCGAGCCGGCGCAGCTCGGCCAGCATGTCGACGAGATCCTCGTCGTCGACGCCGCAGAGCCGGCGCAAGGCCGTGAAGTCGCGCTTGGCCACCAGATCGAGGCGCGAGACCAGGGCCTGCATGGCCGGGTCGAAGCGGTCGCGGTCGCGTAGCTGCAGGGCGAGGCACTCGGCGAGGTCGCGGGCGGCGATGCCGGCCGGCTCGAAGCTCTGGACCAGCTTCAGCACCCGGGCGACCCGGTCGAGGGAGGCGCCGAGGCGCTCGGCCACGTCGTCGATGGATTCGCGC
Source organism: Methylobacterium sp. FW306-05-D (assembly GCF_058782155.1). Lineage (NCBI taxonomy): Bacteria > Pseudomonadati > Pseudomonadota > Alphaproteobacteria > Hyphomicrobiales > Methylobacteriaceae > Methylobacterium > Methylobacterium sp. FW306-05-D. The sequence goes on along the minus strand of NZ_JBYSXL010000116.1, from coordinate 4,676 downwards.
AGGTAGCCTGCATCGTCGACGGCATCGATGAGGAAGCCGCCGATCAGGCGGTCCATGGGATCGCGGGTGGCGAGATCGAGCTGGCTCCCGAGATGCTCGCGCAGGGAGATCTCGGCGGTCAGGCTCGCCTCGAAGTCGGGAGCCTCGCCGTCGAAGCTGCCGCCGGTATTGCCGTAGGGGGCCGGCGTCAGCGAGAGCATGTCGCCGGAGGCGGCCTCGCGGGCATGGGTGGGGTTCTCGTCCGAGAAGACGTTGTCGAGGCGGGTGTCGAGGGCGCTCTCCATGTCGGCGCCGCTCGCCGTCAGCGTGGTGGCGATCCAGGTCTCGTCGCCTCCCTCGTAGTCGCCGCCCTCGCCGTCCCCTTCGCGATCCACCGAGGATTCGGACGGCGTCTCGGCCGCGGGGCGCTCGATCTCGCTCTCGCCCTCGGCGCGCTCCAGCAGCGGGTTGCGCTCGAGTTCGGCGTCGACGTAGGCGGCGAGGTCCAGTTGGGAGAGTTGGAGGAGCTTGATGGCCTGGAGAAGCTGAGGCGTCATCACCAGGGCTTGCCCCTGGCGCATTTCCAGCCGTTGCAGCAGACTCATGGTTGTCGCCCCGGGTGAGTCGCACCTCAGGTCAGCGGCGCACGTCGCCGTGAGCCGAGCCTCGGCACAAATCTTGCTTCCTCTTGTCTGCTCCCAGGTCTAGCGCCAACCCAGCCACACGTCAAAGTGTGACGGGCCTTATTTGCACGCAAATTAGGCAGGCCATGACAGCAGCACGGGGGAGGCCGTGCCGCCCCGGTCCGAGCTTCGCATCGCGCGCACTAACAAAAGCTTCTGCGATCAAGGGAAATTCCCGCACCGCACCAAGACGGGGTGCGGTGCGCGGCCGTGGAAGCCGGCAAAAAAATCTGCGGGATACGAGGTGGATGCAGGGCTCACGCCCCCGGACGGGGCGGACATCCCCTGCTTAGAGGCGGAAATCCTCGCCGAGATAGAGTCGGCGCGCCTCCGGATTGGCCACGATCTCCTCGGGCGTCCCCTCCGTGAGGATCCGGCCCGAATGCGCGATGTAGGCACGGTCGATCAGCCCGAGGGTCTCGCGCACGTTGTGGTCGGTGATGAGCACGCCGATGCCGCGCTGCTTGAGGTGCTTCACCAGGTCCTGGATGTCGCCCACCGCGATGGGGTCGATGCCCGCGAAGGGCTCGTCGAGCAGCATGAAGCTCGGCGAGGAGGCCAGCGCCCGGGCGATCTCGCAGCGCCGGCGCTCGCCGCCCGACAGGGCGATGGAGGGCGACTTGCGCAGGCGGGCGATGTCGAATTCCTCGAGCAGCGATTCGAGCTTGCGGGCGCGCTCCTTGCGGTCCGGCTCGGCCACCTCGAGCACCGCGCGGATGTTGTCCTCCACGGTGAGGCCGCGAAAGATCGAGGCCTCCTGCGGCAGGTAGCCGATGCCGAGCCGGGCCCGCTGGTACATCGGCAGCTGGGTGATCGGCAGGCCGTCGAGGGTGATCGTCCCCCGATCGGCCGTGACGAGACCGGTGATCATGTAGAAGATCGTCGTCTTGCCGGCTCCGTTGGGGCCGAGGAGACCGACCGCCTCGCCGTTCCGCACGGTCAGACCGGCCTCGTGCACGACGGTGCGGGCGCCGTAGCTCTTGCGCAGGCCGCGCACGCAGAGAATGCCCGGCCCGCCGCCCTCCTCGACGATGGCGGCCGCCTCGGCCGCCCGGCGGCGGGCGCGGCCGCCGAACAGCCGTCGGATCAGGGAGGGCGCAGGCGGCGCGCCGGCACGGTCGGAGGAGCGCTCCGCCAGGGCGGGCGCCGGCGAGGCGGCACTCAATTCGTCTGGGCCCGGGTCTTGCCGGCCGGCTTCTCGGCGGAGGCCTCGGAGGACTTCTCGGCGGGGGACTTGTCGGCCGGCGGCCTGGCCGCGCGCCCGGCGATGGGGGCCTGCGTACAGCCATTGCCCCTGGCGCCGTCCTCCTTCTGCGGCACCAGCAGGGCGGAGACCCGCCCGCCCGCCACCGGGTCCATGTTCGCCCGGCCGGTGTTCATGTCGTAGACGAGGCGCGAGCCCCGGGTGACGTTCTGGCACTGGCTCAGGATGACGTTGCCGGTGACCACGATGCGCCTGGCCTCCTGGTCGAACACGGCGTTGTCGCCGGTGGCGATCTGGTCCTTCTGCACCACCGTGACCGGGCCGGCGCATTCCACGCGCTGGATCCTGTTCTCGTTCAGGCCGGCGGCGCGCTCGGCCTGGCTCGCCGGCTCGGCACCCGCCTCCGCAGGCTCCTTCTTGTCCTTGCCGCGCTTGTAGCGCACCGTCATGCTGGAGCACCGGATGGTGCTGTCGCCCTGCACGGCGACGACGTTGCCGGCGAAGACCGCCTTGTTCTCGCGGTCGAACACGTCGAGCCGGTCGGCGTCGATCTTGATCGGCTCCTTGCCGCCGCCGCCGAGATTGCCGAGCGGCGAGGCGGCCTTCTCCTTGCGCGGGGCCGCGGGCGCCGTCTGCGCCGCGGCCGACCCCGCCGCCACCAGGGCCGCCAGGGCGAGCGCGAGGGGCGCGAAGCGCCGGTGCGGGACGACGCCCTTCGCCGCGGGCCGCATCACCGGCGGCGCTCCCCGTCCTCGGGCTCGGCCGCGGTGGTCCGGATGCGCGCCGGCCTGTCGGGCAGGCCGGCGACCTGGGCCTCGTCGGCCCGGGCTTCGGACTTGTCCCGGGACTCTCCGCCCGACGGGTCGCGACCGTGCAGCACGGTGTGGACGTTGCCGACGAAGGAGATCACGTGGCCGTTGTCGACCACCTCGAGGGTATCGGCCACGATGGTGCCGCTCGGCATCGAGACCGCGACGGTCTCATTGGAGCGGACGCTGCCGGCCTTGAAGTCGACGGCGGCCGTCTTCAGGCGGATCTCCTCGCCCTTGTCGGTCCAGAGGCGGATGTCGCGCTCGAGGTTCAGGGCCTCCCGGGACGAATCGAACACGCCGGAGGCGGCTTCGAGGTGGACGAGGCCGCCCTTGTCGTCGGTGTTGAGCTGGCCCTTCATCGCCTGCAGCTCGATCACGCTCGGCTTGCGCACGTCCTGGAAGGCGGCGGTGGCGGTGACCTCGTAGCCCCGGTCGCCCTTCCGGAAGCCGGACAGGCGCGGATTCTCCATCTTCACCTTGCTGCCCGACAGGCTGACCTGGCCCATCGAGACGTCGGGCAGGCCGGCCCCGAAGGGATTGAACAGGGTGACGACCGCCAGCGCCAGCACGGCGGTCCCGGCGGCGAGGGGGATCAGCCGGCGCAGGGCGCGCACGTGGCTGCTGTGGTTGCGCGCCCGCGCATGGGCGCGGGTCCGGCGCGCATCGACGCGGCCGCCGCTCGTCTGCCCCGTCTCGATCGCCGCGCCCACGTACATGATCTTTCCAACATCGTGCCCCGGCGGCGGCGACGCCCGCGAGGGGCGCGCCAGGGCTGGGTCGACCGCCGGATGCCCGGGGGCAGTGGCGAAGTTATGACCGGAAGCTTGAGAAACCATCAAGCCTGCGCGCTTCCGAAAGGCGGAATGGCGCAGGCGCCGGATGGGGGATGTGCGACGGCGCACGGCGGCCCGCGGGTGGGGCGCCGGCCCTCAGGCATGCGCGAAGATGTCGGTCTCCGCCCAGCCGGCCAGATCGAGCCGGGCCCGGGTCGGCAGGAAGTCGAAACAGTTCCGGGCGAGGTCCGTGCGGCCCTCCCGCTCCAGCATCGCGTCGAGGCGCGCCCGCGCGGCGTGGAGGTGGAGCACGTCGGAGGCGGCGTAATCGACCTGCGCCTGGCTCAGGGTTTCGGCACCCCAATCGGAGGATTGCTGCTGCTTGGAGAGATCGACGCCCACGAGTTCGCGGACCACGTCCTTCAGGCCGTGCCGGTCGGTATAGGTGCGTGCCAGCTTCGAGGCGACCTTGGTGCAGTAGACGGGCGACGGCATGACGCCGAGTCCGCGCAACAGCACCGCGAGGTCGAAGCGCGCGAAGTGGAAGATCTTCAGCGTGGCGGGGTCCGCCAGCACGCGCATCAGCGTCTCCGGAGCCGGGCCGCCGGGAACGATCTGCACCACGTCGGCGCTGCCGTCGCCCTGCGAGATCTGCACGACGCAGAGCCGGTCGCGATGGGGGTTGAGCCCGAGGGTCTCGGTGTCGATGGCGATGGCCGGGCCGGCGACGTAGTCGGCCGGCAGGTCGCCGCGATGCAGGCGGGTGGAAGGCGGCATGGACGGAAGGTTTCCGCGCTGGGATCGACGACGGGCCACGAACGGCGTTTCTCGTGTGATCCCCGGCGCCTATCACCCGGCCCGGACCCCCGCAAGGTGGCGGATTGCGCGGCGCACGGGGTCACCGCACGCCGCGTCAGGCCTGCGTCGCGTCGGCCGGATCGGCCTGCGCCTGCCCGGCCCTACTTCTGCTTGGCGATGACCTTGTCCTTGATGCCGTCATAGGCGTTCTGCGGGATGATCTTCTTGGACAGCAGCTCGTCCTTGCCGCGGTAGGGACGCCCCTTGATGATCGCGGCGGCGCGGGCGGCGCCGATGCCCGGAAGGGCGTCGAGTTCGGCGGCGGTGGCGCTGTTGATGTCGACCAGGGCCGTCTTCGCTGCCGGCTCGACCGTGGGCGCCTTGGGGGCGGTGGGCGCGGTCGGCGCCACCGTCTTGGGTGCGGTCG
>NZ_JBYSXL010000115.1:0-9335 GCF_058782155.1 Methylobacterium sp. FW306-05-D | reverse complement strand
CCCGCATCGAGCCCTCCGAACCCGGAGCCCCCTCGCCCCGGCCTGCTCGGGCCGCCGCTTAACCCTGGCGCTGGAGGCGGATGGCGCCAGGGGCTAAGGTCCCGGTGCGACCAGCCCGGAGCCCCGCCCTTGCCCAATCCCTCGGCGACCACGCCCGCCCCGGCCGATCCCGGCTTCCGCTCGCTCTACCGGCACGGCTTCGCCCGGGTCGCCGCCTGCACCACCCGCAGCCATCCGGCCGACCCCGCCCGCAACGCGGACGGCATCCTCGCCCTCGCCCGGTCCTGCGACGGCGCCGGGGTCGCCGTGGCGGTGTTCCCGGAGCTCTGCGTCTCGGCCTACGCCATCGAGGACCTGTTCCTGCAGGTGACGGTGCTGGACGCGGTGGAGGCGGCCGTCGCACGCCTCGTCACGGATTCGGCCGCGCTCCAGCCCGTCCTCGTCGTGGGCGCACCCCTGCGCTGGGGCCACAGGCTCTACAACTGCGCCCTGGCCATCCACCGCGGCCGCCTCCTGGGGGTGGTCCCGAAGAGCTTCCTGCCGACCTACCGGGAGTTCTACGAGAAGCGCCACTTCGCCTCCGGCGCCGGGATCGCGGGCGAGACCATCCGGGTCGCCGGCCTGGAGGCGCCCTTCGGCACCGACCTCCTGTTCGCCGCCGCGGACATCCCCGACCTCGTCCTCGGCATCGAGGTCTGCGAGGACCTCTGGGTGCCCGCCTCCCCCGGCACCGACGCGGCGCTCGCCGGCGCCACCGTGCTCGCCAACCTGTCGGGCAGCCCGATCACGGTGGGCCGGGCGGAATCCCGGGCGATGCTGTCGCGTGCCGCCTCGATGCGCTGCCTCTGCGCCTACGTCTACGCCGCCGCCGGCGCCGGCGAATCCACCACCGACCTGTCCTGGGACGGGCAGACCAGCATCGACGAGAACGGGGTGCGCCTCGCCGAGGGACCGCGCTTCTCGCCCGAGCCCGTGATGACCCTGGCCGACATCGACCTCGGCCGCCTCGCCCAGGAGCGGCTCCAGATGGGCAGCTTCGACGATTCGGGGCGGGCCGCGCCGCCGAGGGCCCCCTATCGCCGGGTGTCCTTCCGGCTCGATCCGCCGGCCGGCGACCTCGGCCTGCGGCGCAGGGTCGAGCGCTTCCCCTTCGTGCCCGCCGATCCGGCCCGCCTCGCCCAGGATTGCTACGAGGCCTACAACATCCAGGTGGCGGGCCTCGCCCAGCGCCTGGAGGCGACGGGGACGCGGAAGGTCGTCATCGGCGTCTCCGGCGGCCTCGATTCCACCCACGCCCTCATCGTGGCGGCCAAGGCCATGGACCGGCTCGGCCTCCCGCGAGAGAACATCCTGGCCTATACCCTGCCGGGCTTCGCCACCTCGGCGGGCACCAAGGCCAACGCCCACGCCCTGATGCGGGCGCTCGGCACCACCGCCCGCGAGATCGACATCCGCGAGGCCGCCACCGTGATGCTCAAGGGCATGGACCACCCGTTCGGGCGCGGCGAGCCGGTCTACGACGTCACCTTCGAGAACGTGCAGGCGGGCCTGCGCACCGACTACCTGTTCCGGCTCGCCAACCAGAACGGCGCCCTCGTCATCGGCACCGGCGACCTGTCGGAGCTGGCGCTGGGCTGGTGCACCTACGGCGTCGGCGACCAGATGAGCCATTACGGCGTCAATGCCGGCGTGCCCAAGACCCTGATCCAGCACCTGATCCGCTGGGTCATCGGCTCGGGCCAGTTCGCGCCCGAGGTCGGCACGACCCTGGCGGCGATCCTCGACACTGAGATCTCGCCCGAACTGGTACCCGTGGCGGCGGGCGAGACCCCGCAGAGCACGCAAGGCGTGATCGGCCCCTACGCCCTGCAGGACTTCACCCTGTTCTACACCCTGCGCTACGGCTTCCCGCCCTCGAAGATCGCCTTCCTGGCGCTCCATGCCTGGGGGAATGCGGACGCCGGAGCCTGGCCGCCGGACTTCCCCGAATCCGAGCGCGGCGCCTACGACCTGCCCGAGATCCGGCGCTGGCTCGGCGTGTTCCTCAAGCGTTTCTTCGGCTTCAGCCAGTTCAAGCGCTCGGCCCTGCCCAACGGGCCGAAGGTCTCGGCCGGCGGGGCGCTGTCGCCGCGCGGGGACTGGCGTGCGCCCTCCGACGGCAGCGCCGAGCCCTGGCTGGCGGAGCTCGCCCGCAACGTTCCGGAGACCTGATCGACACAGTGCTGTCCGATTGCCTGCTTAGGGCGTAGCTTGGGTGGGCGAATCGGAGATTGACCGATGCAGAATTACAACGTTTTCTGCCTCAGGAGCGTCGAGGGCCTGTGCTGCGCCGTGCCGGAGAGCCGCGCCGTGCCGCCCTTCCTCGGAAACGGTCGCTGGGCCTTCGGCGGCAAGCTCGCGACGGCCGGCGACGCCCCCGCCGATTTCGACGACCGCGCGGCCGAGACCGCCGTGCGCTTCAACGGCTTCTACCTATTCCAGACCATGGACAGCCGCTTCCACTGAGGCCCGCGGCGCTCCCGCCCGGAAGGCTCGCGGCGCCTGCCCGCTCACGCATCGCGGCGATCATTCCTTAAGGGCGCCGTGCCAGGGTGGCGCCCGATGGGTCCGGGGTCGGAGCCGGGCCGATGACGGAAGACGCGGCAGCATGCCGGAGCGGGACAGCATGTCGGAGCATCGCAGGGAATCGCGCCTGAGGACCTTCCTCAAGGGGCGGATCATCTTCAACAAGGGCGCCTCGACCATGGACTGCCTGGTGCGGGACCTGTCCCCCTCCGGCGCCCGCCTGGCCCTCACCGAGACCTCGACGCTGCCCGAGAGTTTCGACCTCTACATCCCGCAGAAGGACCGGACCTACCGCGCCTCCCTGTGCTGGCGCCGGGCGGACGGCATCGGCATCACCTTCGTGGACGAGGCGGCGCCGGCGCCCGTGCCCGCCGCGGCGGCCCCGCCCCCGGCGGACGACGCCGCCTCGATGCTCGCCCTGGTGCGCCGGATCAGCGAACTCGAGGCCGAGAACGCCGCCCTGCGCCGGCTCCTCGCCAGCCTGCCGGTGAGCGGCGCCGCCTGACTCAGCCCGCCGCGAGCGCCGACCGGATGCGCGCGGCGTGCTCGGCCAGCACCGCCCGGTCGGCCATGCCGCCGCCGTGGCGCTGCAGCGGGACGCCCTCGAAGCGCGGCACGATGTGGACGTGGAGGTGGAACACCGTCTGCCCGCCCGCCGGCTCGTTGTACTGGAACACCGTCAGGCCCTCGGCCGCGAAGGCCGCCTTCACCGCGCGGGCGACCCGCTGCACCGTCCGCGCCAGGGCGGCGAGGGAATCCGGGTCGGCGTCGAGGAGGCCGCGGGCCGGGGCCTTGGGGATCACCAGGGTGTGGCCGTCCCCTTGCGGCATCACGTCCATGAAGGCGAGGGTGTCGGCATCCTCGTAGACCCGCTCGGCCGGGATCTCCCCGCGCAGGATCTTCGCGAAGATGTTGTCGGGGTCGTAGGCGGGCGTTGGAGCGAGGGTCTGGGGCATGTCCGTCACGGCGGCCGGCTCCGGGTCTGGCGGGTGCGATCGGCGCGCACGATGCACAGACCGGCGCGCCGCGTCCACCTCGGGCGGGATCGATCCGGCCCCCGTGCCGGACGCTGCACGAACGCGGCGCGCGAATCATCCGGAGGCGGCGAACCTTCCGGGTGCCCTGCGCGTTGCCTGCGCTTTGCCCCCCAACGGCGACGCTTGACCCGCGACGCTTGGTCGGACGCGCGGTCGAAGGCGACGCCCGCTCCAGAGCCCGAGAGATCCCTGCCGCATGGCCCACGAGAGCACCAGCGCCATCTACACCGCGGCGGGGGCCAACCTCGCGATCGCGGCGGCCAAGTTCGTCGGAGCCTTCCTCACTGGCAGCTCGGCGATGCTGGCCGAGGGCGTACACTCGGTGGTCGACACCACCAACCAGATCCTGCTCCTGATCGGCATGAAGCGCGCGCAGCGCCCCGCCACGGAGACGCACCCGTTCGGCTACGGCCGCGAGGTCTATTTCTATGCCTTCATCGTCGCGCTGTTCATCTTCCTCGGCGGCGGCGCCTTCGCGGTCTACGAGGGCATCCACAAGCTCCAGCATCCCGAGCCCTCGGCCGATGCCGTGGTCTGGGGCTACCCCGTCTCGGGCTTCTGGGTGAACGTGGCGATCCTGGGCTTCTCGGTGATGGCCGAGGGCTATTCCTGCTTCGTGGCCATGAAGGCGTTCTGGGCCGAGAAGGGCAGCCGCCCGCCGCTCGCCGCCATCCGGCGGAGCAAGGACCCGGCCCTGTTCACCGTGCTGGCCGAGGACGTCGCCGCCCTGATGGGCCTCGTGGTGGCGCTGGCCGGCGTGGTCCTGGCCCGGGTCCTCGACATGCCGGCCCTCGACGGCTGGTCCTCCATCGGCATCGGCCTGATCCTGATCGGGATGGCGGCGTTCCTGATGGTCGAGACGCACGGCCTCCTCATCGGCGAGGCCGCCGATCCCGAGCTGGTGGCGGCGATCCGCGCCGTGGTGCGCGACGAGGCGGGGGTGCACCACGTCAACACCGTGCTGACCCAGCACCTCGGCCCCGCCGACGTCCTCGTCAATGTCAGCCTCGACATGGACGACAGCCTGACCGCCGGCCAGATCGAGGCCATGGTCGCCCGGGTCGAGGCCCGGCTGAAGGCCCGCAGCCCCGACGTGACGCGGGTGTTCATCGAGGTCCAGTCCCGGGCCGTCCCGGCCCCCGACGCGCTGGGCGCCGCCCCGGCCTCCGCCAACGCCTGAGACGGCGCGCCCGCGCGATCGGTGTCCGTCGGAGCCGGCCGTGCCGGGCGATGACGGACGAGTCCCGATTTCCCCCGCAGGCCCGCCCGGCACGCCCCGCCCCACGATGCGTCGGGACCGGCGCGGCGGATCGTCAGGAGAACCGGTGCGTGACCGCGCGCGCCTGGTCGAGCATGCGCCGCAGGGGCGAGGGCCTGACGGCGGGGGGCTCGCCGGGGAGGGGCACCGGCCCCTCGTGCAGCGCGCCGCCCCAGGAATAGAACCGGTCCGCGCTCGTCCCGATCATCCCGAGCCCGACGGGGGCCCGTTCCGCGCTGGGACGGAAGCGGCCCGAGGCCCAGACCCGCTGCCAGCGCTCGCGGATCGTCAGGTCGGCATCCTGGTTGCCCGTGACGGCGTTGCCCGCGGCCGCGAGGATGCGGGAGGCCGCGCAATCCGTCGGAATCCAGACCCAGCTGGCGAAGGTGTAGATCGTCCCGGGGTCGAAGGCCGCCGGGTCGACCCCCTTGGTGAAGGAGGTCAGCAGCGCTTCGCGATCCTTGCCCTGGTGCTCGCGGAGCCTGTCGGAGAACGCCACCGGCGCCACCCGGCCGGCATGGAGATCCGCCTCCCGAAGCCCGTGCCGGGCCGCGTAGGCGCTGTCGCAGACCCGCACCCAGGGCTCCAGATCGACAGCGTAGGCGCGCTCCCGCGGCGAGAAGCGCCGCACGGTGCCCTCCAGCAGGTGCTCGGAGAGCCGGCGCACGGGCGTGGGCCGCCAGTCGGCGCCGTGCTCCACGACGCGCAGGACGGTCGACGGTCCGTGCGTCCGGATCGCCGCCGTGAGGTCCGCGAACGTCGCCTCCGTGTCCTCGGGGCCGAATTTCCGTACGAGGATCTTCGAGCCCTCGGCGAGCTCGGTCAGCATCCGGACCCGGAGATGGGCCACGCGCCCGTACTCCCTCTCGAGCAGGACCTCGGGATCGATGGCGCCGACCGCGTACCCGGTGTTGTTCCAGATCTCGTAGCGCCGGCTGGCGCAGTAATAGTGCCCCTCGGGCGTTTCGGAGAGGTGCAGGTCGCCGGGCGCGCCGTAGGCCGCGAAATCCGTCCGCAGCCCGTGGATCAGGGACTCGATCGGCGTGTAGGCGAAGCGCAGGAGGCCGGACGGCTCCGCTCCGCTGCAGCGCTGCACGAAGCCGAACTCGCAGTTCACCCCGAGGCTGCGGAACTCGCCCAGCCGTTCGACGAGACCGGGGACCGGCCTGCCCCCGGCACGGGGGGCCATCTGCGCTGACGACATGGCTCGCCTCACCGGACCTGTCCCGATCCCGCGGATCGGCCCAACCTCGTGGACGGTCCCGACGGGACCGCGTCAATCATTCCACACCCGCGTGACCGAATTCTCGACCGCGTCCGCGATGGCCTTGTCGAAGACGATCATCTCGGTGGCTTCCCGGATGCCGCGCAGGCGGCCCGCGAGGGCAAGGACCCCGTCCGGCACCGGCGGCCGGGTCACCGCCTTGGACTCGACGCCGATGCGGTCGAACAGGGTCGCGGTGAAGGCGTTGTAGCGGCTCGCATGCCCGACAACGTCGAGGCGCGCGAGGACCTCGATGGCGACGATCGAGTTTCCCGGGCCGAGATTGTCGTCCGGCATCCGGGTCCCGAGCTGGCGGGTCAGCGGATTGTAGAGCAGGCGGTAGGCCGGCTCCGGCAGCATGCGCAGGAAGCGCTTGATGCTCCTGGCATCGGCGAAGTCGTAATCGGCCGTGAAGGCGGCGCTCTCGGCCAGGGCCCCGTAGCGCCACCGGTTCGCCGGCTCGGCGGCGGAGGCCGCGCGGCTCTGCAGCCACAGGATACGGGTGGCCATCTCGATGTAGGGGTCCGAGACGAGCATCGCGGTCATGATGTTGCCGTCGGCGAAGAAGTGCTCGTAGCGGGGGACGCTGACGCCGCCCGACAGCAGGCAGGAGGTGAGGATCTTGTCGCCGAGGATGTTCGACAGGGTGTCGTCCGGCAGCTTGTGCAGGTTGAAGTAGGATTGCCGGAAATACGGGAACAGGGCGGCCTCGAGGCCGGCATCCTGATGGACGCTGGTGTTCAGCAGGATGATCCGCCGGCTGAGCACGCTGTCCTCGGGCATCCGGCGGTAGACCAGCACGTTGGTGTCCGAGTCGTAGAGGTCCAGGCGCGGCGTCCCGGCGAGCCCCGGCACCTCCGCCTCGGTGAGCTGGAAGATGCACTGGCCGGTCGAGTGCCAGCCCGCCTTGACGAATTCCTCGTGGCTTTCGCTGGCGGCCACCTCGGCGACGCGCCGCCCCCCGATGGCCACGACCACGCGGCTGATCGCCTGGGGATTGTCCGGGGCGATCCAGCCCCGGATCGAGTCGCCGGTGTCGTGATTGATCGAGAACCGCATTTATCCGACTCGGTGCTGGGCCCTGTGCCTGGCGGTCGCGCCCGGATCCGCCGGCGCGACTTATAGCGCATTCTCGCCGAAGCGAGGGCCTTCCCGTGCGGGCGGGTCGATCGGCGCAGGGCGCGGGGCGTGCCGGACGGGTCCGGTCAGACGAGCTCGAGTTCGAGGGCGACGTCGGTCAGGTAATAGGCGATGCGGCGGCGCGCCTCCGGGTCGGCGCAGGCGACGCTGAAGCCCACCGTCAGGGTCTGGCCGGCATAGAGGCGCAGGACCGATTCCGCCATCAGGGCTGCCTCGCGCTCGGCCCCGGCGGTCAGGACGCGACGCCCGTCGCGGGTCTCCAGGGTGACGCGGTAGGTCCGGGCGCTCATCATGGATCGATCCCTGCGATCGGTGGCGATGACATCGACGGAATGCCGCCCGCGGCGGAAGCAACGGCGAAATCGGCCGGACCGATCCATGCCGATCTGCGCCGCGATGCAGAGGTCGAACCGCCGCCGTCCGCGATCCGGACGATCTCGACGGCAAAAAGACCGGTCCCGGTCCGGGCGCGCGACTCTGCCGGGCGACTCGGCCGGGCGTCGGCGCAGGTTCACGAAGCCGCGCCGCGCGCCTCCATCCCGAGGGAGCCGATGAGGAAGGCCCGGGCCCGGCTGACCCGGCTCTTCATGGTGCCGACCTGGCAGCCGATCAGCTCCGCGGCGGCCTCGTAGGTCATGCCCTGCGCCGCGACCAGGATCAGGGCCTCGCGCTGGGCGGCCGGCAGCCGTCCGAGATGCTGCCAGACCCGGCGCAGGTCGCTGCTCGCCTCCTGCGCGGCCGGCGCGACGATCCGGGCGGCCATCGCCCCGTCCGCGTCCTCGACCTCGCGCTTCCGCTTGCGGCACTCGGTGTAGAACTGGTTGCGCAGGATGGTGCAGAGCCAGGCCTTCAGGTTGCTGCCGGGCTCGAAACGGTGGCGGTTCGCCCAGGCCTTGAGCAGGGTCTCCTGCACCAGGTCGTCGGCGGCATTGGGCGCGATGGCGAGCGACAGCGCGAAGGCGCGCAGGCCCGGCAGGGCCTCCAGCAGGCCGGCGCGAAACTCCGCGGCCGCGGCCGGTGGCGCCTCCAGCCGGTCGATCAGCGCGAGCAGGGCCGCCGGCTGATCCTCGGCGAGGATCGCGGCGTAGAAGGCCTTGAGTTCCGAGCCGAGATGCGCCCGCACCGCCTCGGGCATCGCCCGGCCCGGCAACGCCGTGATGCCAGCCTCCCCGTTCGCCGAGGCCCGTCGCCCGTGTCCTGCCGCCATGCCCGCTCCCCGCCCCCCTGGATCGCACGACATTCCGGGATGATCCGGCAATGCCTTCGGGAGTATTTGGCATACCAAGGCTGAACGCCGGCTAACGAACTCTTCACCGGATCGTCGAGTCGGCGCGCCTCTGGGTCGGCCATCCGGGTCCGGACGCGCCGCGGGACGGCGACGGGCGGCCCCGGCTTCTGTCGCCCTCCCTGTGTCGATTCAGGTGGTTCCTCGCCCTGTGGGATTTCCGCAGGACTTTCCTAACGCTGCCCGTCGATCGCGCCCGCCGGCTGGGGATAGCGCACCGGGTGTCCCGGCCGGCCCGCGATCTCGGGGCCCTCAAGGCGCCGGCGCGGGCTCCGCCAGGGCGGCCGCGACGGCGGCCTCCAGGGCCTCCGGCTTCGTCGAGGGGGCGTAGCGGGCGATCACCCGCCCGTCGCGCCCGATCAGGAACTTGGTGAAGTTCCACTTGATGGCGCGGCTGCCGAGGAGGCCGGGCTTCGCCTTGGTCAGATGGGCGAAGACCGGGTCGGCGGCGGGGCCGTTCACCGCGACCTTGGCGAGGACGGGGAAGCTGACGTCGTAGGTCAGGCTGCAGAACCGGGCGATCTCGGCCGCATCCCCCGGCTCCTGGGCGCCGAACTGGTTGCAGGGAAACCCCAGCACCACGAGGCCCTCGGCCCGGTGCTTCTGCGCCAGGGCCTCCAGCCCGGCATATTGCGGCGTGAACCCGCATTTCGAGGCGGTGTTGACGATCAGGATCACCTGTCCCCGGTGCTGGGCCAGGGGGTAGGGCGCCCCGTCGGCCGCCCTCGGGATCAGGTCGTGCAGGCTGTCCATGGCGGGGCGAACCGTGTGAGGGGCAAAGGGGGT
>NZ_JBYSXL010000114.1:0-9526 GCF_058782155.1 Methylobacterium sp. FW306-05-D | reverse complement strand
GGGGGGGGGGGGTGGGGCGGGGCGGGGCCGCCGGCTGCGGCTCGCCCAGGAGAGCGCCGATCAGGCCGCCCGGGGTGCTGTTGGTGACGGCGGGCTCGGACGGGCCGCGGTTGCGCCAGCGATTGGCGCCGGGGAGCATCACCGGGCTCTGGCCCTTCAGCGCCACGGTCATGTAGGCCTTCCAGATCTCGCCCGGCAGGTTGCCGCCCGAGACCTTCTTCGTCGACTCGCCGTCGTCGTTGCCGAGCCAGATTCCGGTCACCAGGGTGGCCGAGTAGCCGATGAACCAGGCATCGCGGAAATCCTGGCTGGTGCCGGTCTTGCCGGCGAGGTCCCAGCCCGGGACCTCCGCCTTCTTGGCGGTGCCGGTGACGAAGGTCTCGTGCATCATCGCGTTCATCATCGAGACCGCGTTGGCGTCGATGACGCGGCCGAGACCGCCGTCCTTGCGCTTGTAGAGCACCTTGCCGTCGGCGCTCTTCACGCTGGCGATCACGTAGGGGATCACGCCCGTGCCGCCATTGGCGAAGGCGGCGTAGGCGCCGACCATCTCCAAAGGCGTCACCTCCGAGGTGCCGAGCGCGATCGAGCCGTTGGCCTGGAGCGGCGAGGAGATGCCGAGCCGCTGGGCCGTCTGCACCACGGCCCTGGGGCCGACCTCCTGGCCGAGGCGGACCGCCACGGTGTTGAGGGACAGCGCGAGGGCGTCGCGCAGGGTCACGGCCCCCCGGTAGTCGCGCGAATAGTTCTCCGGGCTCCAGCCCTTGATGGTGATCGGCGCGTCGTCGCGCACCGTGTCGGGGGTCAGGCCGTGCTCGACCGCCGCGAGATAGACGAAGGGCTTGAACGACGAGCCGGGCTGGCGCTTGGCCGTGGTGGCGCGGTTGAACTGGCTCTGGGCGTAGTCGCGCCCGCCCACCAGGGCGCGGATCGCCCCGTCCGGCTTCATCGACACGAGGGCGCCCTGGGCGACGTTGTAGCGGCCGCCCTTCTGGTTCAGCTCGTCCACCAGCGCCTTCTCGCCGGCGGCCTGGAGGCCGGTGTCGACGGTGGTGCTGATGACGATGTCGCTCTCGAACTTCGGCACGAAGTCGTCGAGGACGTCCATCACGAGGTCGGCGACGTAGTTGGCCGAGCCGCCGCCGCGCACGCCGGCGGGCCGGGCCGGGCTCGCCAGGGCCAGCTTGGCGTCGGCGGGTTTGGCGAAGCCCAGCTCCTCCATGGCGGCGAGCACCTGAGCGGCGCGGGCCTGGGCGGCGGGCAGGTTGCGGTTCGGCGCCAGCCGCGAGGGTGCCTGCACGAGGCCGCCGAGCATCGCGGCCTCCGCCAGGGTCACGGATTTCGCCGGCTTGCCGAAGTAGCGCTGGGCGGCCGCCTCGACGCCGTAGGCGCCGGCCCCGAAGTAGACGCGGTTCAGGTAGAGTTCGAGGATTTCGTCCTTGCTGTACTTGTGCTCCAGCCACAGGGCCAGGATCGCCTCCTGGATCTTGCGCGATGCCGAGCGCTCCGGGGTGAGGAACAGGTTCTTGGCGAGCTGCTGCGTCAGGGTCGAGCCGCCCTGCGACACGCCCCGGCGGGTGATGTTCTGGGCCACCGCCCGGGCGATGCCCACGGGGTCGACGCCGAGGTGGCTGTAGAAGCGCCGGTCCTCGATCGCCACGAAGGCGCGCGGCAGGTAGGGCGGCAGTTCCTTGATGCTGACGACCCGGCCGCCGGTCTCGCCGCGATTGGCCAGCAGAGAGCCGTCGCTCGCCAGGATCGCGATGTTGGGCGGCCGCTTGGGCACGGCGAGTTGGTCGATCGGCGGCAGCTGCGAGGCATGGTAGGCCACGAGCCCGGCGATGCCGATCACGCCCCAGAGGCCGAGGACGAGGACGCTGTAGGCCAGCCGCCCAAGGATCGAGCGGCGCGCCCGGCGCGGCGCCTTGCGCAGGGCCCGCGCCGGCGGGGCGGCGGATGCGCGGCCCTTCGCGCCGCGGCCACCCTTCGAAACTGACTCGCCTCGTGCCACGCCGCCTCCCGCGCGATCGGAGCGCGAGAGCCGCAGGTCGAGATCGGCCGGGTCCCCGACGCGGCCCTCGGGCACGTCGAAGTTCGGCTCCCCCCTGCCTCCGCCTGCGCGTCCCTTCGCCATGCGTCCCGTCTGCCCCAAGGTTCGTTCGCGATTCGAGCGACCCTGCTTGCGCACGGTAATTGCGGCGGGTTTAAGGGGTGTTAACCGGCCGAATTTTCAACGTCTTGAAATATCAGGGGAAATTGGATGACTCCGGCGGTCCGTGCCGCGCATGGTCCGCCGAGAGTCAGGCAGGCGGACCCGCTCGGGGCGGAGCAGGGGAGTTGGCCGCGCCCCCGCGCTGCGGAGCGGTCCGGGAAACGTCGGGTCGATTCACCCCTTCTTGCGCAGGGGCCTGACCGACAGGGCGCCCTGGTCGCTGAACCCGGTGGCGGCGCCGAAGGCCTGCAACTCTGCCTGTCCGGGACCGGCCAGCAACTGGAGATCGCCGCATCCGGCGGAGCGGGCCGCCTGGGAGGCCGCCTTCAGGAGGAGGCGGCCGATGCCGCGCCGTCTTGCGTCGGGGTCGACCAAGAGAGTGGTGATCTGGGCGGTCGGCAGGCTCACGGCCAGGGAGGGATACCAGTGCAGGACGACGAGGCCGCTCGGCGGACCCCATTCGACCGCCACGAGGGCGACGCCGGGTCCCTGCCGCAGGGCCTCGATCCGCTCGGCCAGGGCTTCGGCGGCGACGGGATGGCCGGAGGCGCGCAGGAGTTCGGCGAGGCCCGCGGCGTCACCGCCCTGCGCCGCCCGGATCTCCAGCCCGTAACGGCTCGCCACGCATCACTCCGGTCTGCTCCGTCGGCCGGGGCCGGCGGAGCGAGGAATCTTCGAGCCGTTCTCACCCAGGTGCAAGGGAGGGGGATGCCGGCTCGCGTGAGGACAATGCTCTAGTCTCGCCGCATCAGCCCGAACAGGGCGAAGCCCGCCAGGGCCGCGAGGCCGAGGGCGAGGCCGCGATTGTCCTGAAGGCGGCTCACTGCGACCTGGCCCGCCGCGCGGAGATCGTTGCCCAGCGGCGAGCCGCTCAGGATGCGCTCGGCGCGGGCATGGTTCTCCGGCCGGGTCGCGATCGAAACCTCGAAACCATCGTCGTCGAGGCGGTCGATCTCGACGCTGTTGCGCGCGAAGCCGGCCCGCGACAGGCGCTCCCGCGCCGCGCGGGCAGCCCTGAGGGACGGAACGGTCACGGTGGCCAACACGCTGTCAGGCATAAAGTATTTCTCCCTGTTCGACAGACCCAACCTCGGCCCCCGGAATAGGGTTCCGCCATGGCGGGCCCGTCCGTCGCCGTCGCCGGCTCTTAAGAATCCGGCAACCGGCACGGTCCTAAGCCCGGGCCTCGCCGCGCGGGCCCGCCCCGCGAGGCCCCTCCGAGGAGCCTGCCGGACTTGCGCGATCCGTTCGTTCCTGCCGCCCTTGCCGATCGCCTGCGCGAGAAGCGCCGCAGGCCCCGGTCGCGCGAAGCCCTGGCCTACGAGCCGGCAAAGCCCGTCTTCGCCGAACTGCTCGACGCGCGCGGGCACGGCACAGGCCAGTTCGTGCGCCTGTCCCAGGGCATGGTGGAGGCAATCACGCGCGGGGTCCGGGACGAGCCCTGACGCCGCGGTCGGATCAGCGGTCGCAGCCGATGCAGATGTCGCGGACCACGCGCTGGCGCCCCTGACCCGTGCGCTGGTTCGGCAACTGCCCGTTGAAGGCATGCGCGACCGGTCGGGCCGTCGGCGGCACCGGCTTCGGCGGCTCGGGGGCGGCAGGCTTCGGCGCCGGCGCCGTCAGGGCCATGTACTGCGCCGCGGCGGGACCGGACGCGATTCCCAGCGCGAAGCCCGCGAGGGTGAGGCTGAGGAGCGCCGGACGGGCGCGATCGAGCGGGGCGGTCGCGGGACGTCGCGTGGCCATCGGAGGCTCCGATCCTGTGCTCGGGGTGCGGATCGGCACCGCGTCGTCATGCGGCGATGCGGCGTCCACCCTGACGGGAACGAGGGGGTGCAGGGATCGTTCCCCGTCCCTTTGGCCGGCCCCCGGGCCGGATGGGGCCCAGGACATGCTGCACCTTCTCGTGGCCGATGGAAACGACCGAGCGGGGCGGGCCGCTCACGTTTCGGGGACCGGCGTCACCTCCGCCGAGGCCTACGCGGAGGTGCTGGACCAGGTCTCGCCGGGGGTCGCCACCACGCTGATCAACCCGGCCGATTCCGACGCGGCGCTGCCCCCCGGGATGGCGCTCGCCGGCTTCGACGCCCTGTTCGTGACCGGCTCCACCCTGCATGTCTGCGACGAGTCCGACGCCGTGCGGCGCCAGATCGATCTCGTCCGCGACGCCCTCGGCGCCGGGCTCCCGGTCTTCGGCTCCTGCTGGGGCGTGCAGGTGGCCGCGGTGGTGGCCGGCGGCCATGCAGCCCGCAATCCGAAAGGTCCGGAATACGGCTTCTCGCGGGACCTCGTCCGGACCGAGGCCGGCCGCACGCATCCGCTCCTCGCCGGGCGTCGCGACCGCTTCGACGCCCCGGCCATGCATCTCGACGCCGTCATCACGCCGCCGGCCCATGCCACCGTCCTGGCGGGCAACGGGGTCCTGTCGGTCCAGGCGATCGAGATCCACCAGGGGGCGGGGGTGTTCTGGGGCACCCAGTACCACCCGGAACTCGACCTCGATGCGCTCGCGGCGATGCTGCGCCTCAGCGCCGACGACGTGGTGGAGGCCGGCGCATTGCCCGACCACGCCGCCGTCGAGGCCTATGCGGCCGATCTCTGCCGCATCCATGAAGATCCGGCGGGGCAGCGGGACCTGATCGCCCGCCATCGCCTCGGAGTCGACCTGCTGGAGCCGGCCCGCCGACGGGCGGAGATCGGCAACTTCCTCGACCGGCTGGTGCGCCCGCGGGTCGAGGCCGCGGCCTGACGGTTCAGACCGGGTGCAGGGCCGGGGCGCCCGACCGGGGGCGGGCGCCGACGATGTGGAAGGCCCGGGGCCGAACGAACAGGAACGACAGCCGGGTGTGACGGATCGCCCGCTCGAAGGCCAGCGGAACCAGGAGCGCCACCACCGTCACGACGAGGCTCGCCCAGCCGATATCCGCGATGACCCCGGTCTTCACGATCAGCGTGCGGGTCAGAGCCATCGGCAGGAAGAACGCGAGGTAGATCACGATCGAGCGCTGGCCGCAGGCCCGCAGGGCCGCCGTCACCGGTCCCCCGGCCCGGGACATCAGGGCGCCGATGGCGACGATCGCGAGGGCGCCGGCGCCGCTCAGGACGAGGCCGAGTCCCGGGAGGTTCGCCAGCGCGGGGACGGCCGGCCAGCCCGTGGGGACGAAGACCAGGGCGGCGTTGAGCGCGGCCCACAGCAGGAGGCCGAGGAGGGCGGTGCGGGCGTGCCGCTGGACGAGGTCGGCGAAGCCGAAGATGCGCCCGGCGAAGAGATAGCCGACGAGGAACCAGACGTAGCGGTCGCAGAACTCGTTGATCAGCTCCGATCCGGTGTGGACCGGCAGGAGCTCCAGCAGGGCCGCGACGCCGAGGAGCAAGGGCGCCGGCACCGAGCGGAGCGCCTTGGTCAGCACGGAGAACACCGCCAGCAGGTAGATGAACCACAGCGTCGAGTAGGGTTCGACCACGGCGAGGGCGAGGTGGGCGACGAAGGCCCCGGGCCCGGCCCCGTCGACGATCTGGCCGTACTTGAACGCCGACTGGATCAGCACCCAGAGCCCGTAGAAATACACGAAGTGCACGAGGCGCCGGTCGAGGAACAGGCGCCAGTCGCGATCGATCACCCGCCCGAGGAACAGCCCCGACAGCAGGAAGAAGTCCGGGATGCGGAAGGGGCGCGCGAAGGCCACCACGGTGTGGAGGAAACCCTCGCCCTCCATGGCGATGCCGGTGCCCAGCGTCGAATGCATCATCACCACGAGGATGATGCAGAGGCCCTTGGCGACGTCCACCCAGGCGAGCCGGCTCGCATCGTCCGGTGAGACCGCCGCCCGCCGCTCCGTTCCTTGCCCAGCCTCGACCACCGCCATGATCCGTCCCCGCCCAGAGGACCGGTATCCTTCGGCGCGAGGTCTTAAGGAGGCGGATACGGCGTGCAACGCCTGCGGATCATGCCGAACGGGGGGTAAAGGCCGTGCACCGTTTTGCCGGCCTCAATGCGGGTCGCGCTTGGCCCCCCGGCGGCCGCGGGTCATCCGGGTCGCGGCATGGAAGTCGTCCGGCTTGGTCCGGACCCAGGCCAGGAACTCCGCCATCTCGGGGGCCGCCCGCAGGGCATCCACGTCGGCCAGGCGGCGGGCGATCTCGGCCTCGCTGAAGCGGGCATGGATCGCCGAGTGGCAGATCTGGTGCAGGCGCACCGTTCCGGCCCGCGCCCCGCCCTTCAGCTTCGGGGTCAGGTGGTGCAGGCTCGATCTGGCCTGGGGCGGGATCGGCCGTTCGCAGAGCGGGCAGAATACCGCGGGCTTGGCCCGCGGACCGTGCGTCGCCGGATCGTCTTCGCGCCAGAGTCGGGCTCGTCGTCCCAAGGGTCTCTCCCGTCGGCAGGATTCGTCACTGGACCGCCGCCGGGACAAGTGGACGGCAGGCGGGATCGTTCGGTCGGAAGACGTCGAGGGCCCGATCGTCCTGCGTTCCGAGAATGGAGACGTGGTCGCCGGCGATCACCGCAATCTGTGCGCGCGGCCCGGCCCGTGCCGCCAGCCGCTCGGCATGGGCCACCGGCACCACGGCGTCGTCCGTGCCGTGGACGATAAGGACCGGGCCGCCCTCCGCGGCGATGCGCGCATCGGACCGGAAGGTGTCGCGCAGGAGGAGGCGGGTCGGCAGGAACGGGAAGCGGCCTGCGACGATGGCGGCGAGCGAGTCGAAGGGCGCTTCCAGGTAGAGGCCGAGATGCGGCCGGGTCTCCGCCAGGGCCACCGCCACCGCGGCGCCGAGGGAGTGCCCGTGCAGCAGGACCGCGGCCCCGGGAGCCCGGGCCTGGACCATCGCGTAGGCCGCCTGTCCGTCGGCGATCAGGCCCGCCTCGCTCGGGCTCCCGGTCGAGCCGGGATAGCCGCGATAGGCGATGGCGAGGACGCCCCAGCCGGCCGCGCGCCAGGGCGCTCCGGCAAAGCGCGCCGCGCCGGGCTCGGGCCGCGAGCCGTTGCCGTGGAAACTCAGGACCACCGGACAGCCCGGTTCGGGGGCGCGCCAGAAGCCGAACAGGCGCTCCCCGTCGGCCGTCGGCAGGCTGACCGCCTCCGTCCCCGCGGGTGCCGTGCGCCCCGCCGCGGGGGCCTGGCTGCGGTAGGCGCCGGGGTAGATCAGGTGGCGCTGAAACACGGTCAGCAGGGTCACGGCCAGGAGAGCGAGGCCGAGGAACGCGGTGACCAGGAGGGAGACGAGGAAGCGCATGCGCTCGATCCGGGGCAAGGCTCGATCCAAGGCAGGGCTCGCGACCGAGCGGCGGTCCCGATCCTTCGCGACGGGGCGCCGGATCGCACCGGACCCGGGGGATGGAGGGGGCATCGGGGCGTCGCCGAGAGTTAGGGACTGGACTTTGCCGTGTCACCAGCGATGTTGCGTCGCGTGACAGCCCCCGCCTCCGCCTCCCCCGAACGCCGGCTCCTCGGGAACCGTCCTCGCCGTGCCGCGCCCGCGCGGCGCGCCTTCGCATGACGGGATCGCCCGGCCATGCGCGGAGCATGGACGAACCCCGCCTGAGCACGAACGTGCTCCTCGTCGGGCTGATCTTCAGCGGGGTCGGCTTCGGCATCGGCACGGGGGCGCTCGCGGGCTCCGGCGCCGCCTTCGTGTTCCTGATGGCCGGCTGGGTGCTGGGATTGTGCCTGCACGAGTACGGACATGCCCGCGCCGCGCGGATCTGGGGCCTGCCCCGGACCGGGGCGCTCACCCTCGATCCGCTGCGTGCGCCCAACCCGGTGGCCACCATGCTGCTGCCCGTGCTCTTCACCGTCATGGGTGGGATCGGGTTCCCGGGCGGGGTCGGGGCTCCTTCCCTGGATGGCTTCGGCCGCGGCCGGCGGTCGGCGATCGCGGCCGCTGGCCCGGCGATGAGCTTCGCCTTCCTGCTCGTGCTGGCGTTCCTCTATGCCCTATCGAGTGCGGGGGCGGAGCCCCTGCGGGCGGTGCTCGCCGTCTCGGTGCTGTTCCAGGGCACGGCCCTGGTGCTCGGGCTGATGCCGGTCCCGGGCCTCGACGGCTACGACATCCTCCGGCCCTGGCTGTCCGCGAACGCCACCGCCCTCTGGACCTGGACGGACCGCATGGCCCGGCATTCCGGTCTGGTGCTGCTCGGCCTGTTCCTGGCCTCGTCGGCCTTCACCCGTCCCCTGTTTCGGGTGAGCCTGTTGCTGACCGGGGCGTTCGGCATCGATCTGGCGGATGTCATCGCGGGGTTCGGGCTCGTCCGCCTCTGGTGAGCGAGACGTCGCGGGAAGCGCATGGGGCGGGATGTGCGCGATGACGGGCCTGGCCGTTCGCCCCGCCAGGAGGGGGCGGCCCGAAGGCGGGACGACGCGGCCGCGGCATCGGGGCATCGGGGTATCGGGGCATCGTGGGGCCCTCGCGGGCTTTCGTGCTAGGTGCCCTGGCCTCCGGACCCGACCCGATCCGGCGCGCCCGGTGGAAAGACCCTGTCATGGCCCTCAAGACGACCTTTCTGGTGCAGACCTTCGTGCTCAAGCGCAAGCGGCTCTCGCCGGGCGACCGCGAGGTGGCGGTGACCGAGAGCGGTGCCTTGAAGAAGGCCGAAGCCATGGCGGCGCGCTTTCCCGGCACGGCGGCGATCAAGGTCGTGGCCGACGACGAGACGGGAGAACTGGAGAGCGCGACCATTCTCGGCAGCTTCGGCGAGGTGCCGGACGATTTCGCCGAGAGCCTGCAGGGGTCCTGAGGCGGACCGGCCGCCGGCCTCCACGAACCTGACGGCCCGAAACGCGAAAGGGCCCCGCCTCGCGGCGGAGCCCCTCGATCCTGCGGTCACCCGTGGCCGCTACGGGCAGGCGTGACGCTGGCCGTCATTGCCGAGATAGGTGCCGGTGCGGCGGTCGTAGGAGCGGAAGCGCTGGACGCAGTAGGCCACGTCCTCGCCGCTGGTCGCGACCTCCGGGCCGGCCTCGTAGCCCGTCGCGGCATAGCCGCCGCCATAGGGCGCGTAGCCGCCGGAATAGGCCGGTGCATAGCCGCCGGCGTAGTAATCGTCGCCGTAATAGCCGCCATAGGCGCTGCCGAGGCCGTAGCCGATGCCGGCGCCCGCGAGACCCAGGCCGAGCCCGAGGCCGAGACCGCCGTAGCCGCGGCGATAGCCGTAGCCGCGCCCGGCATAGGCGCCGCCCCGGTTGAACCCGCCGCGATCGCCCCGGAAGCCGTTGCCGGCGGCGAGGCCCGCTCCGGCACCGACGGCACCGGCGCCCACGCCGATGGCTCCGCCCCGGTTGAACCCGCCCCGGTTGAAGCCCCCCTGGGCGAGGC
>NZ_JBYSXL010000113.1:0-9840 GCF_058782155.1 Methylobacterium sp. FW306-05-D | reverse complement strand
CGCGCAGGCCCCCCTTGCCGTCCTTCACGTTGGGCTCGACGAGGTAGCGCGAGGCGCCCGCCCCCGGGCGCCGGCTCGCTGTCGTCTCCGGACTCCCGTCCGGATCGGGCCTCGCTCAGACCCAGTCGTCGTCGCCGCCGCCGCCGAGGTCGCCCCCGAAATCGCCGCCGGAATCATCGGCGAACGAGGCGTCCTGGAGGTCGTTGCCGCCGCCGAGGGCCGAGCCGAGATCCTCGTTGCCGCTGCCGCCGAAGAAGTTGTTCTCGGTGATGTTCGGCGTACCGCCGAGGCCCGCCGCCGCGGCGCTGCCGAGCTGCGAATGGCCGCCCGCGAAGGCGTTCGAGAGGGCGCTGCCGAGCAGCATGCCGCCGGCGGCACCCGCCGCCATCGGCAGGGCCGTCGCCATGAAGCCGCCGCCGCGGGCCGGTGCTGCCTGCTGGCCGGCCCAGGGGCCGCCCTGCTGCGGGCCACCGTAGCCCGGCTGCTGCCCGTAGCCGGGCTGCTGGCCGTAACCCGGCTGCGGCTGGCCGTAGCCCGGCTGGCCGCCCTGGTTGCCCCAGGCGCCGCCCTGGCGCGGCGGCTCGGGCTGGCGGCTGGAGGAGCCGCCGCCGAAGATGCTGGAGAGGAAGCCGCCGCCGCCCTGCGGCTGCTGCTGACCCGCGCGGCGCAGCTGCTCGAGCTGCTCGTTCAGGCTCTTGATCGCCTCTTCCTGCACGTAGATCAGCTGCGCCATCGCGTAGGGCGCGTAGGGCTGTGCCCGGATCTTGTCGGCAATGAAGCGCTCGGCTTCCGCGTCCCGGGGCTGGCTCGAAGCCTGCTCCAGGCGCTGGAAAATGCCGCCGATGACGTCGCGTTCTTCGCTGTTCATGGAGTTGTCCTCCTGGGGCAAGCCGGCGGGTGACCACCCGCACGGGCGGGTGACAGATGGGGGTGCCGCCGGCCTTTGTCAGGGGCTCAACGCGAACTTTGCCGTCCCGGATGCATCCGCCTGCTCGGAATGTTCCGCGATTCCGCGCGCATCCAGGGCCAAACGGTCCCCCAACGCGGAAGAGCCCGGCCTTGCGGCCGGGCTCTTCCGTGAGATCGGCGCTCCGCGAGGGGAGCGCCGTCTGGTGCAGGTCCTAGTAGGAGCCGAACTTGTAGTTCAGGCCGGCGCGGACGACGGCGAACTCGGTGTCGCGCACCTGGCGGCCGCCGCTGACGAGCACGACGCCCGGGCTGGTGACGCTGACTTCCTGGCCGGCATTGTTGACCGCGAAGACGCCGTTGTTGCGGTTGCCGCGGTCGAGGTTCACGTACAGGCCTTCGACCTTCAGCGTGACGGCCGAGGACTTGAAGAAGTTCAGGAACGAGTCGGTGGGGAGCGCGTACTCGATACCGCCGCCGGCGGCCCAGCCGGTCTGGAAGTCGTCGCGGCTGCGGTTGGTCAGACCGAAGTCACGACCGCCGCCCGAACCGTAGGCGAAGCCGCCGGTGCCGTACACGAGGGTGCGGTCGAAGGCGTAGCCGAGGCGGCCGCGGACGGTGCCGAAGTAGTCGAGGCCCGAGACGCCGGCCGGGTTGAAGACCTGCTGGGCGGCCGGACCAGGGATACCAGCTGGGCTGCTGATGAAGGTGCTGCGATTCCGGTCACGGCCGAAATCGACGTACTGGGCGTCGGCCTCGACACCGATGACCACACCCGAACCCGGAGTGAACTGGTAGTTGTAGCCGATCTGACCACCGCCGACGAAGCCGTCGTTGCTCTGGCCGTTCTGGAAGGCGAGCACGCCGGTGGTGTTGGCGGGAACCAGCAGGCTGGCGGGACCCACGCCGATGACGGTCGGCTGGCTGTTGCTGGAGGCGTCGAAGCCGTAACCGGCGTTGAAACCGGCGTAGAAGCCGGTCCAGGTGAACACCGGCACCGGCACGAACACCGGGGGAGCCGCGCGGCGCGGAAGGTCGGCGGCGAAGGCGGAGCCGGCGAGCGCGATGCCGGCGAGCGCGGTGGCGCTGCGAAGGAAGGATTTCATGTTCTGGTCCTCTACTCGTTACGCACCGGCGCCGCTTTTACTGGCGGCGTCCGCTGCAGTTCCCCGTCTTTAAGCCAGCAGCGTGCGAGAAGCTGTTGCGTAACGATCACGCCAGCCGCAGTGAACGCGGCCCCTTTGTGGCGATGCTCGTCTTATTCTCACCCACTCCGTGAACACAGAACGCGCGCGAATGGCCAAGGTTCGCCGACGGCCACGCTTTTTCGGCTTCCGAGTGTTGACAAAGTGTCGCAGGGGGCTGGACGCCCTCAGGCGTCCAGGGCGATCGCCGAGATCAGGCGCCCGTAATCCGCCTCGCCGCGATGGGTGGTCCGCCGGTAGCTGTAGAAGAGCTCCGGCTCGGCATAGGTGCAGCGGCCGAGGTCGGCGGACCGGGCGATGCCCGCCTCGTCGAGGCGAGCCAGGACGAAGCCCGGCAGGTCGAACTGCGCGTGGTCGGCGCGGGTGCCGGGGCCGAGGAAGCGCTCGAAGCCCGGTGCCTCCGCCCGGAAGCGCGCGAGGAAGTCGGGCCCGACCTCGTAGGAGGGCTGCGCGATCGTCGGGCCGAGCACCGCGACGATCTGGCCGCGCTCGGCGCCCAGTCCTTCCATGGCCGCGACGGTCGCCTCGATCACGCCGCCGAGGGCGCCCTTCCAGCCGGCATGGGCCGCGCCGACGACCCGGTTGCGGGCATCGGCGAACAGGATCGGCCCGCA
The DNA here is from genome assembly GCF_058782155.1 of Methylobacterium sp. FW306-05-D. NCBI lineage: Bacteria > Pseudomonadati > Pseudomonadota > Alphaproteobacteria > Hyphomicrobiales > Methylobacteriaceae > Methylobacterium > Methylobacterium sp. FW306-05-D. The sequence goes on along the minus strand of NZ_JBYSXL010000113.1, from coordinate 7,115 downwards.
ATCGGCCGTGGCGATCCCGAGGGCGAGGCCCGGAACCCGGGTCACCATCCCGTCGGCCTTCGGGCGATCGGCGAGGGCGATCGGGCCGTCCACCACCACGACCGCGGGCGAATGGACCTGATACAGGCTGACCAGGGCCGCCTCCGCGACGCCGAGGTGCCGGCTCATCCGGCCGCGGTTCTCCGCCACGTGATCGGGCGCGTCGTGCGAGCCGAGCCCGCCGTTCAGCGTGGCGTAGAGGCCTTTCGAGACGCCGCCCCGGCGGGTGAAGAAGGCGTGCCGGATGCCCGGCAGGCCGGCGAGATCGCGAGATTCGAGGAAGTCGGGCCGTTCGCGCGTCATGGTCACACCGTTCCTTCGCCAATCCCGTCCGTGGCCGATCCCGGCCGGCGCCCGCCTGTATCACGGCCGTCGGACGGCGCGGTGTGGAGAAAACAATCCGTCCGCATCGCGCCGGCCGCAGCCCGGCGTCGTGGGTCTTTACGGTTCGTTAAGCATGTTTTGATCGGATGCAGCTCAAGAGTCGAGGATCAGCCGATGTCGGAAGCCGCGCGTCACCCAGCCCCGTATGAACCGGCATCCCGGCCGCAGCCCGGTCCGCTGCGCGACTGGCTGGCGGCGATGAAGGCGGCCACTCATCCGGCCGAGGCCCCGCCCCCCGCCGCTCCGGCCGCGGTGGCCGAGGAGGCTCGCGCCGCCGACCAGGGCAAGAGCTGGACGCCACGCGTCGTGACCCCGGCGCCCGCTCCGGCCGATGCCGAGGAGGCCGACGTCTCGGACCTGATGGCCGAGAACATCATGCTGAAGGCCAAGCTGAAGGTCGAGGGCGACCGCTACGACGCGCTTCAGGGCGTCATCGCCCGCGAGCTGCGCAACCTGCGCGCCCATGTCGAGGCCGAGATGCGCGAATTCGAGGACGTGCGCGGTGAGCGCGACCGCCTCCTCGTGGCCCAGGGTGACGTCGAGAAGGAGATCCGCGAGCTCCGGGCCCGGATCACGGCCGATGCCGCGCAGCTGACGGAGATGCGCGGCGAGCGCGACCTCTGGGCCGCCCGGGCCGAGGCCCTGGCGCAGCCGATCTTCCAGAAGCGCAGCGTCTGAGGCCGCCGCGTCCACCGGCAGCCCCCGAAACATCGAAGGGCCGCCCCTCGCGGGGCGGCCCTTCCATTGCCGAACCACTCGTGTCCGGCCGAAACTGTCGCGTTCGCTTCGAGCGCTAGAAGGCTGCGCCGGAGGCGACGGTCCAGGTCCGGAAGGCCGGGGTGAGCGGCTGATGACAATGAGACACTGGATCACCTCCTTTCGTTCGTTGCGGGTGAGCCGAAGTTAGTCAGCCCCATCCGGTTTGAAAAGGCCCGCGCCCGCGCCCATCCGCCGCTCCCATCTGCTTAGGAGGGGCTGCGGCGGTACGGGCCGCGGCGGGCGCCCGGCTGGCCTCGGCCCCGCCGGAGGTCTAAAGCATCGGCCTTTCCCCCCGCGGGGCGCAGCGTTGCGCGCAGCCCCGCCCGAAGGCCACGGACCCGTCCCTCCCCATGTCCACAGCCCTGCGGATGCCGGCGCCCGACGAGGCCGCGCTCGACCCGGACGCCATGCGCCAGCCGCTGGCGGACGCCTGGTACTGCGTCGGCCGCTCGGAATCCCTGAAGGCCGGAGCGCTGCGGGCGGTCGAGCTCAACGGCGAGCAGATCGTCCTCGGCCGCGAGGCCTCCGGCGCCCCCTTCGCCCTGCGAGACCGCTGCCCCCATCGCGGCATGGCCCTGTCGAAGGGGCGCTTCGCCGGCGACGAATTGACCTGCCCGTTCCACGGCTGGCGCTTCGGCACCGACGGCCGCTGCCGCGACGTGCCGACCCTGTCGGCCTCGGACACGGCCGATTTCTCGCGCATCGCCGTGCAGCGCTTCCCCATCCGCGAGAGCGCGGGGTTCGCCTGGGTCAACCCGTATCTCGGAGCGGAGACCGGCTCACCCCCGGCGGCGCTGCCGGAACTCGGCTTCACGGCGGCCGGCTCCCTCGTGGTCGAACTCGTGGTCGAGGCCTCCTTCGACCTGACGACGCTGAGCCTCGTCGATCCCGGCCACGTCGCCTTCGTCCACGATTCCTGGTGGTTCCGGCCCTCGAAGGAACTGCGCGAGAAGGTGAAGACCTTCACGCCGACCCCGCACGGCTTCACCATGACGAGCCACGCCACCACCACGAGTTCGCCGGTCTACCGGCTGCTCGGCGGCGTGCCGGCGGTGGAGATCGAGTTCCGTCTTCCCGGCGTGCGGCTGGAGCGGATCGAGGCCGGGGCCAAGCGGGTGGCGAACTACACCTTCGCCACGCCGCTCACCCAGAACCGGACGATGCTCACCAACGCCCTCTACTGGAACATGCCGGCGCTCAACCTGCTCAAGCCCCTGGCAAGGCCGCTGATGCGCCAGTTCCTCACCCAGGACCAGCAGGTGCTCCAGCACGCCCAGGCCGGCCTCGACCGCAAGCCCACCATGGTGCTGTTCGGCCAGGGCGACCTGCCCTCGCAATGGTATTTCCGCCTCAAACGCGAGGCGCTGCAGGCCGCCCGCGAGGGGCGGCCCTTCGCCAACCCCCTGTCCACGCAGGAACTGCGCTGGCGCTCCTGATCCGGGGCGCGCCGCCGCAGACGGCATGCCTCGCCCGGCTGCGGTGCGTCTTCCGGCCGTGGTGACGGGCCGCGCCGCTTGATCGGCGGGCCGCAGCCGCCATCTCGGGTCCATGAAACGGCAAAGTCTGATCAAGGCGCTGAGCGCCGCCACCGTGATGACGCTCGGCGGGGTCGGCTATGCCGCCCACAAGCGCGGGCGCAATCCCTATTACCGCGGTCCGCGCAGCGACCATTTCGACGGGGTCCGCTTCCACGGCCCGGACCAGCCGGCGGACAAGACCCTCGGCGACATCGCCCGCTGGCACTCCCGGCGCGGCGTCGACAGTCCCCTGCGCCAGACCTGGCCCGCCTTCCACCCCAGCCCCTACGCGCCCGACCGGCCGCCGGAGCGGGTCGCGGGCCTGCGCGTCACCCTGATCGGTCATGCGAGCTACCTGTTCCAGGTCGCCGGCCGCAACATCCTGGTCGATCCCGTCTATGCCCGCCGGGCGAGCCCGGTGCGCTTCGCGGGCCCCAAGCGCGTGAACCCGCCGGGCATCGCTTTTTCCGACCTGCCCCCCATCGACGCGGTGCTGATCACCCACAACCACTACGACCACCTCGACGGACCGGCTCTGGCGCGGATCTGGCAGGCGCATCAGCCGCTGATTCTCGCGCCCCTCGGCAACGAGGCGATCCTGCGCGCCTACGACGACACCATGCACGTCGAGACCCGCGACTGGGGCGAGACGGTGGATCTCGGCGGCGGCCTCACCGTCCACGTCACCCCCGCCCACCACTGGTCGGCCCGCGGCCTCAACGACCGGCGCATGGCCCTGTGGTGCTCTTTCGTCCTCACGACCCCGGTGGGCGTGCACTACCATTCGGGCGATACGGGGCTGCGCGACGGCGCGACCTTCCGGGAGGCCCGCGCCCGCTTCGGGCCGCCGCGCCTCGCCACCCTGCCGATCGGCGCCTACGAGCCGCGCTGGTTCATGAAGGACCAGCACATGAACCCGGCCGAGGCGGTGGAGGCCGGCCTGCTCCTCGGGGCCGACCAGATGCTGGGCCACCACTGGGGCACCTTCCAGCTCACCGACGAGGGGATCGAGCAGCCCGTGGAGGCCCTGGCCCAGGCCTGCGCCGAGCACGGCCTCGCGCCCGAGCGATTCCTGGCGATGCGCCCCGGGCAGGTCTGGCAGGCCTGATTTCGTCCCGGCGGCCCGACTCCGGGCTCAGGAAAGATCAGGATTTGTTTCCCGGAAGATGATTTGAGTCTGTTGCAGATCAGCGTTCTGATGCCTGACAGAAAGCGATGAATTCATACCAACTCCTGTGTCGTTAAGGTCGTGATAGCACCTGTCGCCCAAGTCTCGATCATACGTTGACGATGATCGCATACGGGTTGCACGATGATTCTCATTCGGACGCTGACTGCGAAGGTCATACTACTGGCAGCTGGTGCAATCTTGCTGGTATCCGTGGCCCTGTTGCTTGTGACGGGGTACGAGATCGGCTCCCAGCTCGACGCCAAGCAGCGGGCCGATGGCGAGCGCCACCTTCGCACCCTCGGCATGGTCGTCGGCGACCGGATTCCGGCGGCCGAGATCGCCTTCGACGGCGAGCGGGTGACGGCGGTGCGCGCGCCCGATCTCGGCGGCCTGTCCGACGAGGCCATCGTCGACCGCACCGTGGCGTATGTCGGCGGCACCGCGACCGTGTTCGCCTACGACCCGGCCGGCGACCGCTTCGTGCGGCGCGTGACCACGGTGAAGAACGAGCGCGGCGAGCGGGCGGTGGGCACGGCCCTGGCGGCCGACCACCCGGCGCAGGCCCTGATCCGCACCGGCAAGGCCTATAGCGGCCCCGCGACCCTGTTCGGCCGCTCCTACCTGACGGTCTACCAGCCGACCCTCGATCCGGCCGGGCGCGTCAACGGCATCCTGTATGTCGGCGTTCCCCTGGAGGCCTACGAGGCGGTCTATGCCCAGACGATGGCGGCCATGCGCTGGACCATCCTGTCGGTGGCGGTGCTGGCCTGCCTCCTCGTCGGCCTCGTGGCCGTCCGCCTGTTCCGACCGATCCGGGTGATCGCGGACCGGACCTCGGGCCTAGTGGCCGGCGACTACGAGGGGGCCATTCCCTACCGGGACGCCCAGGACGAGGTGGGCGCCGTCGCGCGGGCCCTGGAGGCCCTGCGCGACACCAGCCTGCGGGCCCGGGCGCTCGAGTCCGACCGGTCGGCCATGAGCCAGGTCGCCCAGGACCGCCGGGCGCTCCTCGACGCCGAGATCGCGCGTTTCCGCACCCGTGTCGCGGAGGCCCTGAACGCCGTCGGCGCGCAGACCGGCGACCTGCGCACCCGCGCGGCGGCGATGTCGAGCGCCTCCGCCGAGGCCTCGCTCGCCGTGGAGGGGGCCTCCGCCGGTTCGCGCGAGACCTCCGCCCACGTCCAGACGGTGGCCAGCGCCGCGGAGGAACTGACGGCCTCGATCGTGGAGATCAGCGGTCGCCTCGATGCCGCCAAGGGCGAGGTCGAGGCGGCCTTCGACGAGGCCTCCGGCACCAACGCCCGCATGGGCGAGCTCGTCGGGACGGCTCAGCGCATCGGCGACGTGGTGGGCCTGATCCGCGCCATCGCCGACCAGACCAACCTGCTGGCGCTCAACGCCACCATCGAGGCGGCCCGCGCGGGCGAGGCGGGCCGCGGCTTCGCCGTGGTCGCCGCCGAGGTCAAGGCGCTGGCGACCCAGACCGCCAGGGCCACCGACGAGATCGCCAGCCAGGTCGCCTCGGTCCAGACCTCGACGGGTCAGGCGGTGGAGGCCATCGGGCGCATGACCGACCGGATGGGCACGATCAGCGCGATGACGAAGGATCTCGCGGCCGCGGTCGCCATGCAGGGCGAGGCCACCGGCGAGATCTCGCGCAACGCCGCCAACACCGCGACCACCTCGGTCGCCATCGCGCGCGACCTCGGCACGGTCACCGACGCCACCCGCCGGACGGCGGCGATGGCGGAGGGCGTCCAGGGCAGCGCCGCCTCCGTCGAGGACGTGGCGTCGGGCCTGGAGGCCGAGATCGGCCGCTTCCTCGGAGCCGGGGGGGGGGGGTCGCGGCCTGACGCCGCGACGGCCCTGACCTCAGAGGATGAAGCGGCTCAGATCCGCGTTGGCCGCCAGGCTCTCGACCCGGGCGCGCACGTAGGCGGCGTCGATCGGCACGGTCTCGCCGGAGCGGTCGGTGGCCGTGAAGGAGATCTCGTCGATGACGCGCTCCAGCACGGTCTGGAGCCGGCGGGCGCCGATGTTCTCTACCGAGTTGTTCACGTCGACCGCGACGCGGGCCAGCGCGTCCACCGCGTCCTCGCTGAATTCCAGGGTGACGCCCTCGGTCTGCATCAGCGCCACGGTCTGCTTCAGCAGGCTCGCCTCCGTCGCGGTCAGGATCTGGCGGAAATCCTCGACGGTGAGCGGCTGCAGCTCGACGCGGATCGGCAGGCGGCCCTGCAACTCCGGCAGCAGGTCGGAGGGCTTCGAGACGTGGAAGGCGCCGCTGGCGATGAACAGGATGTGGTCGGTCTTCACCGGCCCGTGCTTGGTCGCCACGGTGGTGCCCTCGATCAGGGGCAGGAGGTCGCGCTGCACGCCCTCGCGGGAGACGTCGGCCGAGGAGCGGCCCTCGCGGGCGCAGATCTTGTCGATCTCGTCGAGGAAGACGATGCCGTTGTCCTCGACCTCGCGGATCGCCTCCTGGGTCAGGGACTCGGCATCGACGAGCTTGTCGGATTCCTCGGCCACCAGGGGCGCGTAGGCGTCCTTCACCGTCATCCGGCGTGGCTTGCCCTTCTGGCCGCCGAGCGCCTTACCGAGCATGTCGCCGAGATTGACCGCGCCCATCGAGGCGCCCGGCAGGCCGGGGATCTCGAACATCGGCAGGCCCCCCGGGGCGGCGCCGGAGAGTTCGATCTCGACCTCCTTGTCGTCGAGTTCGCTCGCCCGCAGCTTCTTGCGAAAACTGTCGCGGGTGGCCTGGCTCGCGGTGGGCCCGACGAGGGCGTCGAGGATGCGGGCTTCGGCCGCCGCCTCGGCCTTGGCCTTCACCGAGCGGCGCTTCTCGTCGCGCTTGAGGCCGATGCCGACCTCCACGAGGTCGCGCACGATCTGCTCCACGTCGCGGCCGACATAGCCGACCTCGGTGAACTTGGTGGCCTCGATCTTGAGGAAGGGCGCGCCGGCAAGGCGGGCGAGGCGGCGGGCGATCTCGGTCTTTCCGCAGCCCGTCGGGCCGATCATCAGGATGTTCTTCGGGGCGACCTCCTCGCGCAGGGGACCGGTGAGCTGCTGCCGGCGCCAGCGGTTGCGGAGGGCGATGGCGACGGCGCGCTTGGCGTCGGCCTGCCCGACGATGAAGCGGTCGAGTTCGGAGACGATCTCGCGGGGGGAGAAGGTGGTCATCACGCTCCGATCGGATGCGGCAGCCGGGCTGCCAAGGGGCGGGGCAGGGGGCAGGGCAG
>NZ_JBYSXL010000112.1:0-10110 GCF_058782155.1 Methylobacterium sp. FW306-05-D | reverse complement strand
GGGGTCGGAGGGGAGGCGGGCGGAGACGGGATCAGGGCACCGTCGGGGCGACGGCGTGGCCGGCGCCGAGGGAGCGGGCGCGCAGGGCCGCGGCGTAGCCCGAGAGCACGTCCGACCCCATGCGGGTCATGGAGAAGCGGGTGCGGACCGAGGCCGCGAGGCTCTCGAAGCGCCGGCGGCAGGCCTCGGGATCCTCGTCGAGGACCCGCGCGATGGCGGAGGCGAGGGCCTTCCCGTCGCGGGCCGGCACCAGTTCGGAGGCGGCGGCCCCGAAGATCTCCGGGATGCCGCCGACATTGGTGGCCACGAGGGGCTGGCAGGCCGCTGCCGCCTCCAGCACCACGTAGGGCAGGGACTCGGCCAGGGAGGGCACCACCATCAGCCGGCCCCGGGCCAGGACCGGGCGGATCGCCTGCGGCGGCTCGAAGGCCACCGCCTCGCCGAGGCCCATCGCCACCACCCGGTCGGCCAGGATCGCCGAATCGGGGCCGGAGCCGACCATGAGCAGGCGCAGGGGCCGGCCGGCGGCGCGCAGGCGCAGCAGGGCGTCGAGGAGGAAGGGCACGCCCTTGGCGTCCCGCAATTCGCCGATATAGACGAGGTCGAAGCGCGTCTCGGCCGGCACGATGGGGGCGAATTCCGCCTCGCCGATGCCGTTGTGGACGATCCGGGTGATGCGCCGCGGGTCGCCCGCATAGGCCAGGTGGCGCCCGGCGACGTACTCGCTCTCGAACAGGAACACGTCGGTGCGCAGGCCCATCAGGCGCTCCAGGGCCATGTAGAACCGGTGGCGCAGGGTGCCGGGCTTGTAGTTGTAGCTGCCCCCGTGGGGCGTGTAGGCGCGGATCGGCGCGGCGCCGTGCACCGGGGCCATGCGGGCATAGACCCCGCCCTTGGCCCCGTGCCCGTGCAGCACGGTGGCTCCCACCGCCGCGGCGCGCCGGGCGATGGTGCGCAGGGCCTCGAGGTCGGAGGGGTGCGGGTTGCGCCGCATCGGCAGGCGGGTGATGCCGAGGGCGAGGCAGGGCGCGAGCTCGGCCAGGGCCTGGGCGGCGCGCTCGCCGCCGGTGGAGGCGTCGCAGACGATCCCGACCTGATGCCCGGCCGCGGCCTGGAGGCGGGCGAGGTCGACCACGTGCCGGAACAGGCCGCCGACGGGCGCGCGGAAGACGTGCAGGATGCGCTGGACGGGAAGACCGCCCGGGGCGGCGTTGATCGACGAAGCCGCGCCGTCGGCGGCGGTCGGACCCAGGGTGAACGCACTCACGACAGTTGCTCCACGCACCGTAGCGCGAGCGGCCCGGCCGCTCGTCCGTCGGGAGACCTTGGCGCGGGACAGGTGCGCAGACCGTTAAACCCGTCTCCTCGCGATCGGGTGCGAATCGCCGGATCAGCGAGATAGTTCTCAGGTCGGTTAGGCGAGTCCTAACCGGCGCGGCAGGATCGTTCGCATCCGCGGGGCTTCGACCCGGCGGGCTCTCAGAAGAACCGCTCCTTGATCACGATGGTGTCGCCCGGGCGCACCGGGTAGGTCATCGGCACGATGCCGGAGACGAGGCCGTCCCGGCCCTCGCGGGTGAGCACCGCGTAGTCGCGGGCGGCGCGGGGACCGAAGCCGGCGGCGATCGCCACCGCGGTCTCGACGGCCATGCCGTTGACGTAGGGATACTGCCCCGAGGTCGTGACCTCGCCCAGGATGTAGAAGGGCCGGTAGGCGTCGACCTCCACGGTGACGTGGGGCTCGCGCACGAAGCCGGATGCCAGCTTGGCCTCGATGGTCCGGGCCGCCTGGCTGGTCGGCTGCCCGCCGACCTTCACGAGGCCGATCAGGGGCATGGCGATGTTGCCGGCGCCGTCGACCGCGTAGATGTTCGAGAGGTTGTCCTGGCCGAAGACGATGACCCGGAGGCGGTCCCCGGCGGAGAGCGTGTAGCGCGCGCCGATGGAGCCCGTCCCGGTCGCGTCGAGCTGATCGGTCCGGAAATCCGGGCGCAGGCAGCCGCCGAGCGCCAGGCTCGACGAAAGAGCTAAGAGAAGTGATCGCCGGTTCATCACTACTGCCGTCGTGAGGAGAATTCGGACCGACGGTTAGGCCGATATGGTTAACGAAGACTGACGTCCCGCATCGGCGCCGGCGAAACGCGCGGTTCTTAACGTCCGGTCAACCTTAAACCGGTCTAGTCGTGGAAAGCCGGCCATCTCGCGGTCGACATCCTTGCCTTGCGTAAAGATCGAGCCATGCCCCGCTCTTCGCCGTTCGAGCCCACACGCGATGCGCCGCCCGCCGGAAGCGCGGGACCGGAAGGCGAGGGCCTGGGCCTGTCGCAGCTCGCCGGCCTGCTGCGCCGGTCCTGGCGCTGGATCGTCGTCCCCACCGCCCTGGCCACCATCGCCGCCATCGTCTTCGTGCAGGTGGTCTCGCCGCGCTACACCGGCGAGGCGAAGATCCTACTGGAGAGCCGCGACACGCCCTATACCCGCACGGCCCAGGAGCGCGGCGAGCAGCCCCAGCCGATCGACGAGCAGGCGGTGGCGAGCCAGGTCCAGGTGGTGATGTCCCGCGACCTCGCCCGCGAGGCGATCCGCCGGCTGTCGCTCGCCGGCAACGCCGAGTTCGACCCCAGCGTCTCCGGCTTCGGCCCGCTCCAGCGGGCCCTGATGATGATCGGGCTGGCCAAGAACCCGATGGAGCGCCCGCCCGAGGAGCGGATGCTGGAGACCTATTTCGACCGCCTGACCGTCTACCCGGCCGGCAAGTCGCGCATCCTCACGGTGGAGTTCCGCTCCAAGGACCCGCATCTCGCGGCCCAGGCGGCCAACACCATCGCCGAGCTCTACATCGCGTCCCTCGACGCGGCCAAGACCGACACCGCCCGCTACGCCTCGACCTGGCTCGGCGGCAACATCGAGACCCTGCGCACCCGCGTCGCCGAGGCCGAGGCCAAGGTCGAGACCTACCGGGCCAGCCACGGCCTGATCGCCACCGGCGGCGCCGCCGGCCAGCCCCTCGGCGCCCAGCAGCTCGGCGAATTGTCAACGCAGCTCTCCCAGGCCCGCACCGCCAAGGCCGACCTCGCCGGCCGCGCCAAGCTGATCAAGGAGATGATCAAGGACGGCCGCGCCTTCGAGATCCCGGATGTGGCCAACAACGAGATCATCCGCCGCACCGTCGAGCAGCGCATCACCCTGCGCAACCAGCTCGCCCTCGAATCCCGCACCCTGCTGCCGGCCCATCCGCGCATCAAGGAACTGACCGCGCAGATCTCGGACCTCGACGCCCAGATCAAGGCCACCGCCGAGCGCGTGGTCCGCACCCTGGAGAACGATGCCCGCATCGCCGCCGCCCGGGTCGAGAGCCTGAGCGCGGCCGTCGACGCGCAGCGCGACGTGGTCTCGAAGGGCAATTCCAGCGAGGTCCAGCTGCGGGCCCTGGAGCGCGAGGCGAAGGCCCAGCGCGAACAGCTCGAATCCTACCTCGCCCGCTACCGCGAGGCCTCGGCCCGCGACGCCGAGAGCGCGGCCCCGGCCGATGCCCGCGTGGTCTCGCGCGCCATCACCCCCGAGACGCCGTCCTTCCCCAAGAAGCTCCCGATCGTGCTCCTGGCGGCGGTGCTCGGCCTGCTGTTCTCCATGGGCGGCGTCATCGCCCGTCACCTCCTCGGCGATCCGGACGGCTCGGGCCGCCGGCGCCGGCGCGAGGAGGAGACCGAGACCGCGGCCGAGCGCCCGGCCTATCTCCACCAGCCCTTCGCCTTCCCGGAGGCCTCCCTCGCCATGGCCCGCCCGGGCGATGGCGCCACGGCCCATCCGGCCGCCGTCGTCGGCGCAGGCCCGGGCGCCGCCGCGCCGGTCGCGCGGCCCGAGGCGGCCCCCGTCCGGCCGAGCCTGGCCCCGGCCCGGCCCGAGGCGCCTCCTGCGCCGGCCCCCGCCGAGGCGGGCGCCTATGCCCTCGATCCGCTCGTCGCCCGCCTGCGCACGGGCGCCGGGCCGGCCCTGTCCGGCGCGGGCCGCGCCGTCCTGGTGGTCGAGGCGGTGCCGGCCAGGCACCAGGAAGCGGGCCTCGCCGTCAGCCTCGGCGGCAGGCTCTCGGCCGATGCGAGCGTGGTGGTGGTCGATCTCAACGGTCCCGCCTGCGGCGCGGACGATGTCGGTCTCACCGACCTCGTGGCGGGCGAGGCCGCCTTCCTCGACGTGATCCAGTCGATCCCGGGCTCGCGCCTGCACGCGATCCCGCGGGGCTTCGTCGACGCCGCCGTCCTGGCCGAGGAGCCGCAGGCCCTGGCGATCACCCTGGACGCCCTGGCCCAGGCCTATGACTGGGTGGTCTGCCGCCTCGGCACGCCCCAGGCCCGGACCGCCCGCGACATCCTCGCGGTGGCGGGCGGGCGCATGGACACGGTGGTCATCGCTTCGGACCGCGACCCCGAGGATGCCGACCTCCTCGACCTCTACGCCCTGGCCGAGGCCTCGGGCGCCGCCCAGATCCTGGTGGCCCAGGACCAGGCCGTCGCCGCCCTCGCCCCCGAGGCGCCCGCCTTCACCGAGGACGCGATGCCCCTGCGCCGCTCGGCCGCCTGACCCGGTCCACCCGAGGCGACGGCCCCCGAAACGACGGCCCCCGAGACGACCGTTCGATCCCCCGGCACCGCCCCTCGCCTTCCGCGGGGGGCGGTGCCGCGCGTTCGGGGCGCGATCGTCACTCCGCCGGGGCGGCCCGGTGCCGGCGCAGGCGCGTCACCAGGGCCATCAGGCGCGGGTCGCGCTTGATCCGGCGCTTGAGGCGGGCGGCGGCGATGGTCCGGAGGGCGAAGGCCTGGCCGCGCAGGGTCACCGGCAGGGCGACCTCGCCGAGTGCGATGGTCTCGTCGCAGATGCTGCTCTTGTAGCGGGCCTCGCCGACGCCGAGGTCGAAGCTCCGCCGGCCCCGGGCCGTCTGGTCGCCGATGAGGTGGTGCAGCAGGATGTCGCCGGGGCTCGACCGGCTCACCGCCGGGTCGGCATCGAAGGCGGTGAACATGCCGCTGTAGCGCTGCCCGTCGACCGCGCCGGCGAAGACCGCGAAGACGCGGCCGGTCTCGGTGGCCACGAGGGCCGTCACCTCGAGGACGGACCCGCCCGCCGGGGAGGCCGCCCGGGCGAGGAAGGCCCGCACCGCCGGGTCGGCATAGGGATCGGCGAGGCCCAGGGCGGCGAAGCGCGCGGCCTTCTGCCCGTAGAAGGCGGCGAGGAAGCGCTCGGCCTCCTCCGGGGTCTCGGCGCGCCGGCAGGCCACGGGGCCGAAGGCCTCCACGAGCTTGCGCTCCTTGGCGCGCAGCTTCTTGCGGGCGTCGCTGCTGAAGACGCGCTTCAGCGTCGTGTCCGGATCGGGGCCGAGGATCAGCCCGTAGCCGTCGCTCGGGGCGGGCTCGGCCCGGTGGTGCAGGGGATTGGCGGCGCCGTCCCAGAAGCGGGGCTGGTGCGAGAGGGCGAAGGCGTCGATCCCGGTCTCCCGCCCGAGCCGGCGCAGGGCCTCGGCGAGGTCCTCCGGCGGCATCGCGGCCGCCTCGCGCGAGGCGAAGAGCGGCATGTGGTAGTTGGCGTGCTTGCCGCCGACGACCCGGGCGACGTTCGCCCCGCCCTCGCGGGCGACCGCCAGGGGCAGGAGCACGCGCGGGCGCCCGCCTGCATCGCGCAGGACCACGATGCGCAGGTCCGCGCCCGGCATCGTCCGGGTGAAGGCCGAGACCCAGTCGAAGCGCTGGTAGGGCGTCGCCAGCACGGCCGGATCGGCCTCCAGGCCGCGCCACAGGGCCTCGGCGGCGGCCAGGTCGTGGAAGACCTCCGCGGCGAGGCCCTGCTGCACCCGTGCGCGCATCGCTCCGGCTCCGGTCAGTTCGTCGGCGAGAACAGCCATGCCATCATCCTCGGTGGCCGGCGGGCCGCGGCCCGCCCGATCGTCGGCCGACCCTGGACCCGCAGCCCTTAACCCACCGGTGACGCCGCACCGGCCGTCATCCGCCGTCTGCGCGCGTGGGTAACGAAACCTTGCCGGTTGGCGTGCTCCCCTGCGGAGCCGCCGAAACGGATAAACCATGTCCGCGCCCGATCCCTCCGCGACCCCGACGCCCCCCTTGAGCCGGCGCCACCGCCTGTTCGCCGCCGGCTTCCGCGCCATCTCGGCGAGCCGGGCGGATCTCTGGCTCGGCCCGGTGGCGCGCGGGCGCGGGCTGATCCTGACCTTCCACCACGTCCGCCCCGGGGCTCCGGGGGCCTACGCGCCCAACGGGCTCCTGGCGATCACCCCCGATTTCCTCGACCGGACCCTGGCGCTGGTGCGCCGGCGCGGCTTCGAGATCATCGGCCTCGACGCCGTGCCGGAGCGCCTCGCGGCGGGCGGGCGCCCCTTCGTGGTGCTCACCTTCGACGACGGCTACCGCGACAATGCCGAGCACGCCGCCCCCGTCCTGCGGCGTCACGGGGCGCCCTGGACGCTGTTCCTCACCAGCGACTTCGCGAGCGGGCGGGGGCGCCTGTGGTGGCTCGAACTGGAGGCGGCGATCGGCCGCCTCGACCGGGTCCGGCTGCCCGGGGCCGGCCTCGACCTGCCGGCCCGCGACGCCCGCGAGAAATCCGCCGCCTTCGACAGGGTCTACCGCGACCTGCGCGCGGGACCGGAGGCGCGGCTCCTCGCCCTCATCGCCGCGCTCTGCGCCGAAGCGGGTCTGGCGCCGGGCGCCATGGCCGCCGACCTCTGCCTGTCCTGGTCCGAGCTGCGCGCCCTCGGCCGCGACCCGCTGGTCACCTTCGGCGCCCACACGGTCAGCCACCCGATGCTGGCCAAGCACGGCGAGGCCGTCGCGCGCCGGGAGATCGGGGAGGGGCGGGCCCGGATCGCGGCCGAGCTCGGCCGCCCGGTGGCGCATCTGTCTTACCCGGTGGGGGATCCGACCTCGGCCGGCCCGCGCGACTTCGCCCTCGCCCGCGACCTCGGCTTCGCCACGGCGGTGACGACGAGGCCGGGCCACCTGTTCGCGGCCCATGCGGACCACCTGCACGCGCTGCCGCGGGTCTCGGTGAACGGCCACCACCAGACGGAGGCCGCGCTCTCCGCCCTGCTCTCGGGGGTGCCGTTCCTGGCCTGGAACCGGGGCCGCCGGCTCAACGTCGGCTGAGCCGGCGCTCAGCGCCGGCGGCGATGCCGGCGGTAGGAGCGGCTCTCGCCGCCCGCGATGGCGAAGCTGGCGCTCTGGCGGCCGTGGCGGGCGTGGCGGCCGCGCCGCGTGCGGTGCCCGATCGAGGCGATGGCGGCCCCCGTCGCGGCGGCGCTCGCGGCGATGCTCTGCGGGATCGCCGCGAGGGCGTTGGCGACCTCGGCCGAGGCCGAGGCGGCCCCGGTGGAGACGCCGCCGGCGACGTTCTTGGCGGCCGGGCCGAACATGGCGAGGCACTGGTTGTAGGCGAGGTCGTTCTTCAAGCGCTCACAGTCGGAGACCGAGCGCGGCGCCCCTTGCGCCTGCGCGGGACGCGCCGTCAGGAGCGGGAGGGCCGACAGGATCGCGAGGCCGAGCAGGAGCGAGGGCGTGCACAGGCGTGGCATTGAGCGGAACGACGGCCTTTTGACGAAGGATACGGCGCGCTTCTGGCTCGCGAGTGCGGCGAAAACCCGACGCCCGCCGCGGTTTTCTGGCCGGTCCGGAGGGCGCCCCGCGTCCCGGGCTGTCAGCGCCGATCCCCGACGTCGGTCTCGCTCACGTCGTTCTTGCCCATCCAGCTGATCAGCGGCATCAGCGGGAAGATCCAGGCGATGCCGAGGAGCGCGTAGAGCACCGCCTGCACGGGGGCCGGCGTCTCGGAGATCCGGCTGTCGGCCAGCGCCATGGCGAGCGGCGCGTAGATGATGATGAAGGCCAGCATCACGATCGTGCCGATCAGCGAGCGGGTGCGGCGGCGCATCGGCCTGGTCCTCGAACAGAACGGGTGGTCCGAGCGGGGTAGAGCCCCGGGCGGGCGATGGCAACGGCCGCGGCCGCGACCCTTTTCGCACCCCAAGCCCCAGAGCGTTTTCCAGCGAGGTGGATGCCGGCTCGCGCAAAGGACATGCGGCCAGGCCCTACGACAGGGCATTTCCGGTGATCCGGAGATTACCGGGAATGCCCTAGAGTTCGGCCGAGCGGTTCGACAGTTCCATCCGCAATTGCCGGGCGGCCTCCTGCAGGGCGGCGTCGCGGCGGCGGCGGGGCCGGGGCACCGTCACGGGCATCTCGGCCGCCAGCCGGCCGGGGCTGCCGGCGAGCACCACGACCCGGTCGGCGAGCGTCACCGCCTCGTCGATGTCGTGGGTGACGAACAGGATGGTCTTGCCCGTCGCCGCCTGGATGCGCTGCAACTCGTCCTGCAGGCCCTCGCGGGTGAAGCTGTCCAGCGCCGAGAAGGGCTCGTCCATCAGGAGCACGTCCGGGTCGACCGCCAGCGCCCGCGCGATGGCGACGCGCTGGCGCTGGCCGCCGGAGAGCTGGTGCGGCCAGCGCTGGCCGAGGTCGCTCAGGCCCACGAGGTCGAGCATGGCCTGCGCCTTGGCCAGGCGCTCGGCCCGGGACAGGCCGCTGCCCTCGAGCCCGAAGGCGACGTTGGCGACGACCCGACGCCAGGGCAGGAGCCGGGCATCCTGGAACACCAGCGCCATCGGGGTGCGGCAGTCGGGGCGGGCCCGCAGGCGTACGCGGCCCGAGCTCGGCTGGGCCAGCCCGATCAGCACCCGCAGGACGGTGGACTTGCCGACCCCGGATTCGCCGACGATGACGAGGAATTCGCCGCGGGCGACGTCGAGGTCGAGGTCCTGCAGGATGACGGTCCGGGTGCCGGCGCGCGCGTAGGCGAGGCTCAGGCCCGCCAGGGAAATGATCGGCTCAGGCGTGATCGATTCGGGCATCTCAGGCGCGCCACCGTAGGAGCCACCCCTGGAGGGCGACGAAGGCCGTGTCGAACAGGCCGTAGAGGGCGGCCATGGTGAGCATGTAGACGACGACGATGTCGGTGGAGAGCAGGCTCGAGGCCTGCATCATCCGGGCGCCGACGCCGGGCACGCCGAAGATCTCGGCGGCCACCACCGCCATCCAGGCCTGGCCCAAAGCCGTGCGCAGGCCGACCAGGATGCCGGGCGTCGCGGCCGGGAGCAGGATCTTGGTGAGCCGGGACCAGGGCGAGCCGAAGCCGAAGGCCTGGGCCACCTCGACGAGGTCGCGGTCGACGCCGCGCACCGCCCCCTGCGTCGCGAAGAACACGATCCAGAACACCCCGATGGCGATGATGAAGACGGCGGCCTCGGGCTGGACGCCGAACCAGATGATGGCGAACGGCACCCAGGCGAGGCCGGGGATCGGCCGCAACAGGCGCACGATCCAGGCGGTCGCCGCCTCGAACCAGCCGAACATGCCGCTGAGGAGGCCGAGGGCGATGCCCGCGCCCGCGCCGACGGCGAGGCCGGCGACGTAGTGGCTCAGGCTCGACAGGACGGCCTCGCCCCAGACGCCGAGGCGGACCTCGTTCAGGAAGGCCGCCGGGATCGTGCTCGGCGGCGGCAGGAAGGCCGGGTTGATCAGGCCGAGGCGCGGCATCGCCTCCCAGAACGCCAGGAAGGCGAGGAGCCCGGCCGCCGCCAGGGCGGTGGAGCGCAGGGCCGTCATGGCCGGCGTCATGGCCGGCGTCCGGGCAGGCGGCGGGTCGGGCCGGATCGGGGGCCGCGCCGCGGCGGAAGGGGTCTGGGGCTCATCGGGCTCGTCGGTTGTGACGCCATCGCGGCGGAGCCGGCCGGGGCCGGGCTGTGAGGAGGATCGGGGCGGTTCAGGCCCCGTGATAGGCCCGGTACCAGGCCACGAAGGCCGGGATGCCGACGGTGATCGGCGTCTCGGGCACGTGCCCGACCAGGGCGCGCAGCAGGTCCGTGCTCGCATCGGTGCGGGGCACGTCGCCGGGCGGCAGGGGCTGCAGGACGCGCTCGGCGCGGGCGCCGAGGGCCCGCTCCAGTTCGTCGATCATCGCGTCGACCCGGACCGGGCGCCCGCCGCCGATATTGACGAGGCGGAACGGGGCCACCGGGCTCAGGGTGTCGCCGGGGCAGGCCGGGCCTTGCCC
>NZ_JBYSXL010000111.1:0-10165 GCF_058782155.1 Methylobacterium sp. FW306-05-D | reverse complement strand
CGCCCCCGCCGCGCGCGGCGCCGCCGAGGTCGCCCGCCCCGCCGGTTACCCGCGACAGGCTGCCCTCGTTCTGGCCCTGGAGCTGGGCCAGCACCCGCTCCACGGGACCGCCCGGGGCGAACTGCACGATGACGAAGGTGATGAGCATGATTCCGAAGATCGTCGGGACCATGAGCGCGATGCGGCGCAGGATGTAGCCGAGCACGGATGTCCCTCAGGTTCGGCCGATGCGCCGGGCCTTGTCGGCATCGTACCACCAGACGGTCGGCACGCCGAGATCGTAGGTCGGTCCCTGGGCCGGGCGGCCGTAGACGTCCCAGAGCGCCAGCCGGTGATCGGCCTTGTACCACATCGGCACCCAGTAGCGGCCGGCCCGCAGCACCCGGTCGAGGGCGCGCGCGGCATGGGTCATGTCGGCGCGGGACGTCGCCTCCGTCACCTTGTCGATCAGCGTGTCGATGGCCGGGCTCGCGATGCCCGCCAGATTGTTCGAGCCGGGCGTGCCGGCGCTGCGCGAGCCGTAGGCCTCGCGGAGTTCGGGGCCGGGCGTGAGGCCGCCGGCGAAGCGGCGCGCCGTGAGGTCGAAATCGAAATCCTTGACCCGGGCCTGGTACTGCGAAGGATCGACCAGCCGGATGCTGGCGCGGATGCCGATCAGCCCGAGGTTGCGGATGAAGGGCTGGGTCACCGGCTGGAACACCGGGTCGTTGTCGAGGAACTCGATCTCCAGGGGCTTGCCGGAGGGCAGGCGGATCACGCCGCCGTCGCGGGTGCAGCCGGCCTCGCGGAGGAGGGCCACGGCGCGGCTGAGCAGGGCGCGGTCCTGGCCCGAGCCGTCGGAATTGGGCGGGCTCCAGGCCTCGCCGAAGACCTCCGCAGGCAGGTCGCCGCGCATGGGGTCGAGGAGGGCCAACTCCTCCGGCGCGGGACGGCCGCTGGCCTTCAGGTCCGAGTTCTCGAAATAGGAGGCCGTGCGGATGTAGGCGCCGTACATCAGGTTGGCGTTCGACCAGTTGAAGTCGAAGCACAGGCCGATCGCCTCGCGCACGCGCGGATCGCGAAAAGCCTCGCGGCGGGTGTTCATCCACCAGCCCTGCGTGCCCGAGGGCCTCGCATCGGGCACCACCTCCTTGCGGACGCGGCCCTCCTGCGCGGCG
The DNA here is from genome assembly GCF_058782155.1 of Methylobacterium sp. FW306-05-D. Taxonomy (NCBI): domain Bacteria; kingdom Pseudomonadati; phylum Pseudomonadota; class Alphaproteobacteria; order Hyphomicrobiales; family Methylobacteriaceae; genus Methylobacterium; species Methylobacterium sp. FW306-05-D. The sequence goes on along the minus strand of NZ_JBYSXL010000111.1, from coordinate 9,008 downwards.
GGAAAGTCGTAGCCCGTGGCCCAGACCCGGGCGGTGAACTCCTCGCGAAACGTGAAGGCGCCGCCCTTGAAGGCCTCGAACGCCACCTGACGATCCCGGAAATACTCGTACCGGATCGCATCGAAGTTGTTCTGGCCGACATTCACCGGCAGCTCGGCGCCCCAATAGTCCTTCACCCGCTCCAGTTCGATGAAGCGCCCCGCCTCCACGCGCCCGACCTGGTAGGGTCCCGAGCCGAGCGGCGGCTCCAGGGAGGAGGCCTCGAAATCGCGCTTGGCGTAGTAGGCGGCCGAGAACACCGGCAGGGTGGCGACGAAGAGGGGCAGGTCGCGGCTGCGGCCGGGCGCGAAGCGCAGGGTCACCGTGGCGTCGTCTTCGGCCACCGCCTCGGAGAGGTCGCGGATCACCTGCGAGATCTCGGGGTGGCCCTTGTCCTTCAGGAGGCGCATCGACGCCGCCACGTCGTGGGCGGTCAAGCGCGAGCCATCGTGGAAGCGGGCCTGCGGCCTCAGGCTGAAGCGATAGGTCAGCCCGTCCTCGGAGACCTCCACCGTGCGGGCGAGGAGGCCGTAGAGCGCGTCCGGCTCGTCCAGCGCCCGCACCATCAGCGAATCGAAGGTCAGGTTCATGCCGGCGGCGCCGTCGCCGCGCAGGACGTAGATGTTCAGGGTGTTGAAGGTGTCGGAGGCCTGGTTGCCCAGGGTGGAGGCGAGCTGCGCCGAGAAGCGGCCCCCCCGCGGCGCGTCCGGATTGACGTAGGCGAAGTTCGGGAAGTCCGCCGGGTACTTCAGGTCGCCGAAGCTCGACAGGCCGTGGCTGGTGCGGCCCGCCGCCCGGCCCGGGGCGGGGAGGACCAGGGTGGCCCCGAGGGCGCCGGCGCCCGCAACGACGGCGCGCCGGGTCGGGCCGGCGCTCAACGCGGGGCCCCGGTCTTGGCCGCCAGGGCCTCGTCGTACCACCAGGTCGCCGGGAAGCCCGAGCTGCCGTATTTCGGCAGGACGTCCGGGTGCCCGAAGCGGTTCCAGCGCAGGGTGCGCGAGACGTTCGAGCCCCATTGCGGCACGACGAAGTTGTGGGCCAGCAGCACCCGGTCGAGGGCGTGGGTCGCCGCCAGCACGCCGGGGCGGTCACGCGCGAAGATCACCTTCTCCACGAGGGCGTCGATGGCCGGATCCTTGATGCCGATGAGATTGCGCGAGCCGGCCTTGTCGGCGGAGGCTGAGCCCCAGTATTCGCGCTGCTCGTTGCCGGGGGAGAGGGATTCCGGCCACGAGCTCGTGGTGATGTCGAAGTCGAAGGCCCGCAGGCGGTTCTGGTACTGGGCCTGGTCGATGACCCGTAGGGAGCTGTTGATGCCGATGAGCTTCAACTGCGCCGCGTAGGGCAGCACGACCCGCTCGAACACGCTCTGGAATTCCAGGAACTCGACGGTGAGCGGCTCGCCGCTCTTCACGTCGGTCATCTGGCCGTTGCGCAGCTCGTAGCCGGCCTGCTTCAGGAGGCCGACGGCCTCGCGCAGGTTGGCCCGCACCGCGTCCGGCGTGCCGTTGACGGGGTTGGTGTAGGGTGTCGTGAAGACGGAAGGAGGGATCTTGTCCTTCACGGATTCGAGGATCGCGAGCTCGTCGCCCTGGGGCAGGCCGGACGAGGCCAGCTCCGAGCCGAAATAGTAGGAGTCGATGCGCTTGTAGAGGCCGAAGAACAGCGACCGGTTCATCTCCTCGAAGTTCATCGCGAGGTTGAAGGCCCGACGCACCCGCGGATCGGCGAATTTCGCCCGGCGGGTGTTGAGCACGAAGGCCTGCATGTTGCCGTTGCCGCGATCGGGGAATTCCTCCTTGATCAGACGGCCCTCCTTCACGGCGGGAAAATTGTCGTAGGCGGTGGCCCAGTTGCGCGCCACGTTCTCGGCCCGGAAGTCGAACAGGTCGCCCTTCAGCGCCTCGATCAGCACCGTCGCATCGCGAAAATACTCGTTGCGCATCGTGCCGAAGTTGTTGCGGCCGACATTCACCGGCAGGTCCTTGCCCCAGTAATCCGCCACCCGCTCGTAGGTGGCGCTGCGCCCGGCCTCGAACTTCGCCAGGCGGTAGGGGCCCGAGCCCAGGGGGATCTCCAGGGTGGTCTGGGTCACGTCGCGCGGCCGCCCCTGGGCGTCGGTGCCGGTCCACCAATGCTTGGGCAGCACCCGCAACTGGCCGAGCACCTGCGGCAGCTCGCGGTTGCCGGCCTCCGAGAAGGTGAAGGTGACCTCCCGCGGGCCGGTGACGGCGGCCTTGGTCACGGTCTGGTAATAGGCTGCATAGAACGGGCTGTTGGCCTTCAGGACATCGAAGGACCAGACCACGTCCTCGGGCGTGATCGGCTGGCCGTCGTGCCAACGGACGCCCTCGCGCAGGCGGTAGGACACCGCCGAGAGGTCGTCGGCGAGGCGCACGCCGTCCGCCAGGAGGCCGTAGGAGGTGAACGGCTCGTCGGCCGACTCCGTCATGAGGGTGTCGTAGATCTGGACGATCCCGCCCTCGAGGTCGCCCTTCAGGCCCGAGACCACGTAGTTGAAGTTGTCGAAGCCCCCCTGCGCGCCGAGGCGCACGAGGCCGCCCTTCGGCGCGTTCGGGTCGGCATAGTCGAAATGCTTGAAGCCCGGGCCGTATTTCGGCTCGCCCATCAGCGTGATCGCCGGCTTCCAGTCACCCTGTGGCGTGGTGGGTGCCGGATCGGGAGCGGCCCGGGCGGGCAGGCCGCAGGCCAGGAAGGCGAGGGCGGCGACGAGGCGTCCGATCGGGGCAATTCGCATCACGGGCAGGCGGTCTCCGGATTCCGGGGTCGCGGTTCCGCCGCCGCACCGGCGACGGCAGGCGGGTGTTCTAGGACGGACCGGCCGCGAACGCCAAGCGGGCGCGTGCGCGCAGGAAGCTTAACTCGTATGCCTGCCTTCGGTCCCGACAAACGAAGAAGGCCGGGCGATGCCCGGCCTTCTTCGTTCATGAAAACCCTCTGTCCGCGCCGGAAGCCCGGATCAAGGCTGCGCCGGCTTCTCGGCCGGTACGGTGGCGGCCGGGGCCGGCGGCGCGGCGGGAGCCGCCTGGACCGGGGTGTCGTCGGCGGGCTTCGCGGAAGCCGGCTTGTTCGCCTCCTCGCCCGCCACGGTGGGCTTGGCGGCGGTGGCCGGGTTGGCGACCTCGGGCTTCTGGTCCTCAGCCGGCTTGGAGGTATCGGCGGGCTTGGGCGCCTGCTCGCGCCGAACCTCGGCGGCGGGCTTGGAGTCGGGCGCTGGCTTGGCATCCGCTGGCTTGGCGTCCGCGGGCTTGGCATCCCCGGACTTGGCGGCGGCCGGCTGAGCCTCGGCCGGCTTGTCGCCCTCGGCCTTCTTTTCCGCCGCCGGCAGCGGCGCCGGCGTGTCGGCGAGGCTGCGCAGGTACAGGATCACGTCGGCGCGCTCGGCGGGGGAGGTGATCCCGGCGAAGGCCATCTTGGTGCCGGGAACGTAGCCCTTCGGGTTCGTCAGGAAGTGGTCGAGCTCGTCGTAGGTCCAGGTGCCACCCTTCTCCTTGAGGGCGGCCGAGTATTCGAAGCCCGGCTCGTGCGCGCGCTGGCGGTCGACGACGCCCCAGAGATGCGGGCCGACCTTATTCGGGCCGCCCTTCTCGAAGCTGTGGCAGGAGGCGCACTTCTTGGCCGCCGCCTGGCCCTTGTCGACCGTGGCGCTGGCCAGGCGGATCGGCAGCGGCTCGGCCTTGGCCTCAGGCGCGGCGCCGCCGGCTGCCTTTGGCTGGGGCTCGGGCAGGGCATAGCCCGCATTGCCCGCCGGCTTGGGATGATAGATCAGTTCGGCGACGAAGCCCGACCCCACGGCGAACAGCAGCGCGCCGAGCGCGGCACCCGCGACCTTGTTCAGCTCGAAAGAGTCCATTCTCGACAACTCCGGTGCGGCCGGCCTGAGGGGGGGAGAATTCAGGGCGAAGTCCAGCGCGGGTCCGTGCCGGACTTTGGAAACGGTCGAGGGTGCTTAGCCGCTCAAGCCCGACCTTGACAATGGTCCCATCGCGCTTCGCGTAGTCGCAGAGCGGCCTGTGTCGCCGTCATCCCTCACTTCTTGAGACGCGAGCGGGCGCATCCGGTTCCCGCCGGAATGGTCGAAGGACGGCGCGGCCCGGCATGGGGCGCCGGCGCGCGGCATGACAACCCGGGGCGCCGCTGTTAAGCACCGGCCCCAGCCGGAGCAGGGCCCAGACCGATGTCCGATCCCATCGTCCTCATTCCCGCGCGCATGGCCGCGACCCGCCTGCCGAACAAACCGATGGCCGACCTCGCCGGCGAGCCGATGATCGTGCACGTCTGGCGTCGCGCCGTGGAGGCCGGCATCGGCCCCGTCGTGGTCGCCACCGACACGCCCGCCATCGTCGAGACCATCGAGGCCGTCGGCGGCCTCGCGGTGCTGACCCGGGCCGACCACCCGTCCGGCTCGGATCGTCTGGCCGAGGCCCTGGAGATCATCGATCCGCAGGGCAACCACGACGTCGTGGTCAACGTCCAGGGCGACCTGCCGACCATCGACCCCGGCATCATCGGCGCGGCGATCCTGCCCCTGGCCGACCGCTCGGTCGACATCGCCACCCTCTGCGCCGTCATCACGGAGGATTCCGAGCGGCGCGACCCGAACGTGGTCAAGCTCGTGGGCCACACGGTCGGAACCCGGCGCCTGCGCGCCCTCTATTTCACCCGCGCCGAGGCGCCCTGGGGGGCGGGCCCGCTCTACCATCATATCGGCCTCTACGCGTATCGCCGGAAGGCGCTGGCCCGCTTCATGGCGTTGCCGCCCGGCGAGCTCGAGACCCGCGAGAAGCTGGAGCAGCTCCGTGCCCTCGAGGCCGGGATGCGCATCGACGCCATCCTCGTCGACGACCTGCCGCTCGGCGTCGACACCCCCGCCGACCTGGAGCGCGCCCGCGCCATCCTGTTGGCCCGCCGCCTGAACTGAAGCGCCTCGGAAAGACCTGCCCGCCATGCCCCAGCACATCGTCTCCTATCAGGGCGAGCCCGGCGCGAACTCCCACATCATCTGCGCCCAGGCCTATCCGGACTGGACGCCGCTGCCGTGCCCGACCTTCGAGGACGCCTTCGCGGCCGTGAAGGAGGGCCGCGCCACGCGGGCGATGATCCCGATCGAGAACTCGATCGCCGGCCGGGTGGCGGACATCCACCACCTGATCCCGACCTCCGGCCTGCACATCGTGGCCGAGCACTTCCTGCCGATCCATTTCCAGCTGATGGTCCTGCCGGGCACGCCCGTCGAGCGCATCCGGACGGTGCACAGCCACGTCCACGCCCTCGGGCAGTGCCGCAAGATCATCCGGCGCCTCGGGCTGCGCGCCATCGTGGCCGGCGACACGGCCGGAGCGGCCCGCGAGGTCGCGGAGGCGGGAGATCCGACCCGGGGCGCCCTGGCGCCCGCCCTGGCGGCGGAGGTCTACGGCCTCGATATCCTGGAGCGCGACGTCGAGGACGAGAGCCACAACACCACCCGCTTCGTCGTGTTCTCGCCCGAGCCCGAGGCGGTCTCGCCCGGGCAGGACCCGATGGTCACGAGCTTCGTCTTCCGGGTCCGCAACATTCCGGCGGCCCTCTACAAGGCGCTGGGCGGTTTCGCCACGAACGGCGTCAACATGTCGAAGCTCGAGAGCTACATGGTCGAGGGCCAGTTCTCGGCGACGCAGTTCTACGCCGAGGTGGACGGCCATCCGGAGGAGCCGGGCCTGTCGCGGGCGCTCGCCGAACTCCGCTACTTCTCCCGGGAGGTGCGGATCATCGGCACCTACCCGGCGCATCCCTATCGCGAGGCGAGCCGCATCGCGGCGGAATAGGGGCGTCCCCGCCGCCGAGAACGGTCCCGGCGGCGGGGACGCGCGGGAGCCGTCTGAACGCTGTGCTTCGATCGGCCTCCGGGGAGCGGCAGAGGAGCGTTTCGACAACCTGCACGATTGTTCGCGGCCTGGCTGCGCCGCGGGCCCATACGAGGCCCATCACGTCCGAAACCACATTTCATTCCCTGGTATATTGCATACAAAGAATTTTGGTGCATGCTGACGCCATCGGTGCGAACAATCCGATCAAGAAGGAATTCGGGATGGAACGTCAGGACCCGCCGTCCGCCAAATGGTGGCAACTCGCCTTCGGCGTGCTGTGCATGGCGATGATCGCCAACCTCCAATACGGATGGACGCTCTTCGTCGACCCGATCGACGCCAAGTTTCACTGGGGCCGTGCGGCGATCCAGTTCGCCTTCACCATCTTCGTCGCCACCGAAACCTGGCTCGTGCCGGTGGAGGCTTGGTTCGTCGACCGCTACGGCCCGCGCATCGTGGTCTGCTTCGGCGGCGTCATGATCGCCCTCGCGTGGTTCCTGAACGCCCAGGCCGATTCCATCTTCCTGCTCTACGCGGCGGCCGTCATCGGCGGCATCGGAGCAGGATCGGTCTACGGCACCTGCGTCGGCAACGCCCTGAAATGGTTCCCCCATCGCCGCGGCCTCGCTGCCGGCGCCACCGCGGCCGGCTTCGGTGCCGGTGCCGCCGTCACCGTGATCCCGATCGCCAAGATGATCGCCACCAGCGGCTACCAGGACGCCTTCCTGTATTTCGGTCTGGGGCAGGGGGCCATCGTGGTCCTGCTGTCGTTCTTCCTGCGCAAGCCGTCCCTGGCGGTGCCGGTCCAGCGCAAGACCCTGCGCCTGCCCCAGGCCAAGGTCGACCGCACGCCGCGCGAGGTGGTCCGCACCCCCGTCTTCTGGCTGATGTACGTGATCTTCGTGATGGTGGCCTCCGGCGGCCTGATGGCGGCGGCGCAGATCGCCCCGATCGCCCACGACTTCAAGGTGGCGGACGTCCCCGTCAGCCTGTTCGGACTGCAGATGGCGGCGCTCACCTTCGCGATCTCCCTCGACCGCATCTTCGACGGCTTCGGGCGCCCGTTCTTCGGGTTCGTCTCGGACAACCTCGGACGCGAGAACACGATGTTCATCGCCTTCTCGATCGCCGCCCTGGCGATCATCACCCTGCTGACCTACGGCACCAGCCCGTTGGTCTTCGTCTTCGCCACGGCGGTCTATTTCGGTGTCTTCGGGGAGATCTATTCGCTGTTCCCGGCCACCTGCGGCGACACCTTCGGCTCGAAATTCGCCACCACCAATGCCGGCCTTCTCTACACGGCCAAGGGAACCGCCTCGTTCCTGGTGCCGATCGCCAGCGTCATCTCGGCCAGGTACGGCTGGTCGGCGGTGTTCTCGATCATCATCGGGCTCAATGTCGTGGCGGCGATCCTGGCGATGTTCGTCCTGAAGCCCCTGCGCCTGCGCTTCCTCACCGACGAGCCCGTCGCGGCTCCGGTGGCGGCGCGACCGGCCCAGGCGGCCTGAGCGCAGCCGGGCGTCACACCCTCCGCCCGCAGCGTGTCCGCCGGCCCGACGCTCCTTCCACGGGGCGGGCCGGCGGAAAACCGGGTTTCCTGATCGGCGCCATCCGCGCCGGTCGGGGGATCGACCCGACGATCCGGCCGACTTCGAGGTGGTCCATGAACATTGCGGCGGCACTCACCCTCCAGACGGTCCCCTTCGCGGGCATCGTCCTGGCCGGTCGGGACGACAGGGATCTCTTCGCGGTCGTGTATCTCGGCGCGGTCGGTCTGATCCTGACGCTGATCGTTCTCACCGGTGAAAGTCCCGGCTACGTCTCGTCCTTCGCCGCGGACATCGAGAGTCTGTCGATGAATTGATTGGTGCGCTGCGAAAACTGACGCCTTCAGGCGATCTCGCGCCGATCGTTTGTCCGGTGAGGTTTGCACGGCCGATGGTCGAGCGATGCAGGAAGGACCGGTTCCTGGGCGGGAGAGAGGGCGCTTACGGCCAGGCCTGCATTTCCTGCATGCGTGGTGTGTTGGATTTGGTATACCAGAGCAAATGGTGCGGTGCCATATGAGGCTCAACGCAACCGCACCGGAACGCCTCAGATGATCGCTCTCCTCGTCGTCGCCGCCATCGCCCTGAACGTCTCGCTGGTCTTCGTGGCCGCCAACGTCCTGACGCCGAAGAACGGTCCGCTCTCCAATTCCGGCCGCTTCATCGCCAGCAACGAGAACGCTCCGTCGACCCTGCGCCTCGCCGCCTGAGGGTGTCGCACCGCCGGGCGCTCGCGCGTCGGCGGCGCCCGGAAGAAGAGCCCGCCCGGCCCGGCCGCGGCGGGTTTTTCGTGCCCGCCTATTCGCGCTTGATGACCCGGTCCACCACGAGGTCCGACCAGAAACCGGGGCGGAACGAGCGCTTCAGCGCCTCCGGGTCGTACTCCGTCTCGACCCAGGTCAGGAAGTCGAGGCCACGGGCTTCGCCCTCCTGGCGGTAGAGCGCGAAGAACGCATCGAGGATTCCGGTCTTGGCGAACCGGAAATGGCCATAGCGGGCGGAGAGCTGGCCCATGGCCTCCGCCACCGGCAGGCCCTCGTGCAGGATGAGGTAGAGCGCCGCCGCCAGCCCGGCGCGGTCCGCCCCCGATTTGCAATGCATCATCGCCGGGTACTCGACCCCGTCGAAGAACGCCTTGGCGGCCAGGATGGTCTCGCGCGAGGGCGCCTCCCGCGAGCGCAGCACGAACTCCACCAGGGTCAGGCCCTGGCGCTCGCAAGCCTCGCGCTGCAGGGGCCACGAGCCGTGCTCGCGCCCGCCGCGCAGGGAGATGACGGTCCGCACGCCCTGGCGCTTGAACCAGGCGAGCTGGTGCGGTGTCGGCTGGGCCGAGCGCCAGAGCTTGCCCGCGCCGATCCGATGCCGGTTCAGGTAGGCGAGGCGGAAAACGCCGTGATCCACCAGCAGCATGTTCGCCCAGGCCTTGGCCCGCGAGACCGGGCCGGCGATCGGGCGCTCGAAGCGCGCGATCCGCGCCATGCGCCGGGCGTAGCGGGTCTCGTACGAGAGGAAGCGGTTGAACACGGGTGCGGAGGAACCGGTGGGAGGCGGGGGA
>NZ_JBYSXL010000110.1:0-10170 GCF_058782155.1 Methylobacterium sp. FW306-05-D | reverse complement strand
GCCCATGACGACCACCCCCAAACCCGCCCCCGAGCGCTACAACGCCAAGGACACCGAGCTGCGCTGGCAGCAGGCCTGGGACGCGGCGGGCATCTACGCCACGCAGAACGACGATCCCCGGCCGAAATACTACGTGCTGGAGATGTTCCCCTACCCGTCGGGGCGCATCCATATGGGCCACGTGCGCAACTACGCCATGGGCGACGTGGTGGCGCGCTACAAGCGGGCGCGCGGCTTCAACGTGCTGCACCCGATGGGTTGGGACGCCTTCGGCCTGCCGGCCGAGAACGCCGCCATGGAGCGCAAGGTCAATCCGCGCGACTGGACCTACGCCAACATCGCGACGATGCGCGGCCAGCTGCAGAGCATGGGCCTGTCGCTGGACTGGAGCCGGGAGATCGCGACCTGCGATCCCGACTACTACAAGCACCAGCAGCGCATGTTCCTCGACTTCCTCGGCAAGGGGCTGGTGACGCGGCGCACGGCCAAGGTGAACTGGGACCCGGTGGACCACACCGTGCTGGCCAACGAGCAGGTCATCGACGGGCGCGGCTGGCGCTCGGGCGCCCTGGTGGAGCAGCGCGAGCTGACCCAGTGGTTCTTCAAGATCACCGATTTCGCGCAGGACCTCTACGACGCCCTCGACGGCCTGGAGCGCTGGCCGGAGAAGGTGCGGGTGATGCAGAAGAACTGGATCGGCCGCTCGGAGGGGCTGGAGGTCCGCTTCGCCCTGGAGGCGCCCCCGTCCCATCTCGAGCCCGAGATCAAGGTCTACACCACGCGGCCCGATACCCTGTTCGGGGCGAAGTTCCTGGCCATCGCGGCCGACCACCCGATCGCGGCGGCGCTCGCGCCGGCCCACCCGGCGCTGCAGAGCTTCATCGAGGAATGCCGGCGCACGGGCACGGCCCAGGCCGCCATCGACACGGCGGAGAAGCTCGGCTTCGACACCGGGCTGAAGGTCCGCCACCCCCTCGACCCGTCCTGGCGGCTGCCGGTCTACGTCGCGAACTTCGTGCTCATGGAGTACGGCACCGGCGCCGTGTTCGGCTGCCCGGCCCACGACCAGCGCGACCTCGACTTCGCCAACAAGTACGGGCTCGGCAACACGCCCGTGGTCTGCCCGGAGGACCAGGACGCATCGACCTTCGTCGTCACCGACACCGCCTATGACGGCGACGGGCGGATGATCAACTCGCGCTTCCTCGACGACATGACCACCGACGAGGCCTTCCACGCGGTGGCCAACCGCCTGGAGGCGGAGATCCTCGACGGTGAGCCAGTGGCGCAGCGCAAGGTGCAGTTCCGCCTGCGCGACTGGGGCGTCTCGCGCCAGCGCTACTGGGGCTGCCCGATCCCGATCATCCATTGCGAGGCCTGCGGCCCCGTGCCCGTGCCGGTGGCCGACCTGCCGGTGCGGCTGCCCGACGACGTCTCCTTCGACGTGCCCGGCAACCCGCTGGAGCGGGACCACGCCTGGCGCGACGTCCCCTGCCCCACCTGCGGGCAGCCGGCGCGGCGCGAGACCGACACCATGGACACCTTCGTGGACTCGTCCTGGTACTATGCCCGCTTCACCGCGCCCTGGCTGCAGGACGCGCCCACCGACCGCAGGGCGGTCGACCAGTGGCTCGCCGTCGACCAGTATATCGGCGGCATCGAGCACGCGATCCTGCACCTGCTCTACGCCCGCTTCTTCATGCGGGCGATGAAGGCCACCGAGTGGTCCGGCGTCTCGGAGCCCTTCGACGGCCTGTTCACGCAGGGCATGGTCGTCCACGAGACCTACAAGGATGCGGCCGGGGCCTGGGTGCCGCCGGCCGACATCCGGATCTCGGCCGAGTCCGGGACGCGCGAGGCGTTTCACGTGAAAACGGCGGAGCCGATCACGATCGGCGCCATCGAGAAGATGTCGAAGTCGAAGAAGAACGTCGTCGACCCGGACGACATCATCGCCAGCTACGGCGCCGACACCGCGCGCTGGTTCATGCTCTCCGACTCGCCGCCCGAGCGCGACGTGATCTGGACCGAGGACGGCGTCCAGGGCGCGGCCCGCTTCGTCCAGCGCGTCTGGCGCCTCGTCTCCCTGGCGAGCGCCGTCGAGACGGCCGAGGGCGGGGGCGACGCCGCCCTGCGCAAGGCCGCGCACAAGGCCCTGGCCGCCGTCGAGGAGGACGTGGAGCGCCTGCGCTTCAACCGCTGCGTCGCCCACATCTACACCCTCGCCAATGCCCTGGACGAGGCCCTGCGGGGCGGCGTCTCGCGGGCCGTCGCCGGGGAGGCGGCCGGCATCCTGACCCAGCTGATCGCCCCGATGATGCCGCATCTGGCCGAGGAATGCTGGCGGGCGCTCGGCCGCGACGGCCTCGTCGCACAGGCGCCCTGGCCGGAGGTGGAGCGCGCGCTCCTCGTGGAGGACAGCGTCACCCTGCCCGTCCAGATCAACGGCAAGAAGCGGGCGGACGTCACGGTGCCGCGCAGCGCCGACGTCGCCGCGGTCCAGGCCCTGGTGCTCGCCGACGCAGCGGTGCAGCGGGCCCTGGAGGGCCGCGCTCCGAAGAAGGTGATCGTGGTTCCGGGCCGGATCGTGAACCTCGTCGTCTGATCGGGGGTCGGCGCCAGGCGGCCCTCCTCCCCAGCGGATCTCGGGGCCGCCCGCGATCCGTCGAGCGTGCGGGGAGGCGTTGGCGGTAGGGGTGGTTGGGTGACCCTCGAGCGCAGGAGGCTGGGGGCACTCCCCCCCGCTCCTGACCTGTCCCCGCGAGGGACGGAGGGACGCCAACAACATCCACACCCCCGGTCCGGCGACCATGATCCTGCCGGATAGGAAACGTAAAGCTTGCGCCGATTAGGCTGTCGTCGAACCTTGGTTCGCCGTACAGACGGGCGGGGCGAGACAGCGAGACGGCGGCGGGCATGATGCGCTTGGCAAACGGGGCAGGGGCGGTTCGGGCAGCGGCGACCGGCACGGTCGGCCGGGCCGCGCGGGTCGCGGCCGTCGCCGCCCTGGCGCTCAACCTGTCGGCCTGCTTTCGCCCCCTCTACGGTCCCACCGCCTCGGGCGAGCCGATGGCCGCCCTCCTCGCCTCGGTGCAGGTCGACGACGTGGCGATGGCGCAGGGCCAGGAGCGCCTGGGGCATTACCTGCGCAGCGAGCTCATCTTCGATCTCGACGGTTCGGGCCAGCCCTCGACCAAGCGCTATCGCCTGAAGATGCAGGGCAGCGAGTCGGTGCAGACCCCGATCGTGTCCTCGCAGACCGGTCGCGCCGAGGCCGGCACCATCGTGGGTACGGTCAAGTACGCCCTCGAAGACCTGAGCGGCACCAAGATCATCAGCGAGGGCGTGGCGACCTCGACCGCGACCTACGACCGCTCGATCCAGCGCTTCGCCAGCCTGCGGGCCGCCCGCGACGCAGAGATCCGCCTCGCCAAGGTCCTGGCCGAGCAGATCAAGACCCGCATCGCCTCCGTGCTGGTGACCAAGCCCTGAGCCGCGCCGCGTGACCGCCGTCAAGGCCAGCGACGTCGACGGGCTGATCCGGCGCGGGCCCGACCCGCGCATCGCGGTCCTGCTCGTCTACGGGCCGGATACCGGCCTCGTCTTCACCCGCGCCAAGGCCCTGGCGGAGGCCTTCGTCAGCGATCCGGGCGACCCCTTCGCCATGGTGAAGATCGACGGGGACGTACTGGCCCAGGACCCCGGCCGCCTCGTGGACGAGGCCGGCACCGTCGGGCTGTTCGGCGGCACCCGCACGATCTGGATCCGGGCGGGCAGCCGCAATTACGCGCCCGCCGTGGAGGCGGCCCTGAAGGCCGAGATCCGGGACGCCCGCATCGTGGTGGAGGGCGGCGACCTGGCCAAGAGCGCGCCCCTGCGGACGCTGTGCGAGAAGTCGCCCAAGGCCCTCGCCCTGCCCTGCTACCCGGACGACGAGCGGGCGCTCGCCGAGCTCATCGACCGCACGCTCCAGGACCAGGGCCTGCGCATCGCCCGCGACGCCCGGGACGTCCTCGCCACCAGCCTCGGCGGCGACCGCGGCGCCAGCCTGTCGGAGATCGAGAAGCTCGCCCTCTACGCCCGCGGGCAGGGCCAGGTCAGCCTGGACGACGTCGAGGCGGTGGTCAGCGACGTGGCCGGCAGCGTGCTCAACACGCTGATCGACGCCGCCTTCGCCGGGCGCAGCGGCGAGGTGGAACGCGACTACCGCCGCTTCCGCCACGAGGGCATGGACCCGTCCGTCATGCTCGGCTCGGCCCTGCGGCACGCCCTGACCCTGCTCGCCACCCGGCTCGCCACCCGGCTCGCCGGGGAGGGGCAGAGCGCCGGCGCGATGGTGGCGAACTGGCGCGGCCTGCATTTCCGGCGCAAGGCGCTGGTGGAGACCCAGCTCGCCCGCTGGTCGCCCCCGGCCCTGCGGCACGCCATCCAGCTGCTCCAGGACGCGGTGCTGGCCTGCCGCCGGGCGGACCCGGACCTGGCCCACGCCCAGGCCTCGAGCACGCTCCTGCGCATCGCCGGCGAGGCCGCCCGCCGGCGCTGAGATTCAGCCCTCCGGCAGCGTGACCCGGAAGCGGTTGCAGAGCCCCCGAAGCTCCTCGGCGGTCTCGTAGCGGATGCGGATCTCGCCCGCCCCCGCCACCTTGGATTTCAGCGCCACGGTCACGCCGAGCGCCCGCGCCATGGCCTGTTCGAGGGTGCGGATCTCGGCGTCCTTCTCGGCCGCGCGGCGGGGCCGGCCGGGGCGGGGGCCGTCGCCCTCCGGCACCTCAGCGGAGGCCAGGGCCTCGACCTCGCGGACGGACAGCCCCTCCTCCACGATGCGGCGGGCGACGGCCTGGGCATCGCGCACGGCCAGCAGCGCGCGGGCATGGCCCGCCGTGATCTCGCCGGCCACGACCCGGTCCTGGATCGCCGGGGCGAGCTGGAGCAGGCGCAGGGTGTTGGCGAGGTGGCTGCGGCTCTTGCCCAGGATCTCGGCGAGTTCGCTCTGGCTGTACTGGAACTCGCTCATCAGGCGCTCGTAGCCGGCGGCCTCCTCGATGGCGTTGAGGTCGGTGCGCTGGACGTTCTCCAGGATGGCGAATTCGAGGGAGGTCCGGTCGTCGATCTCCACCGTGACCACCGGCACCTCGTGGAGCCCGGCGCGCTGGGCCGCGCGCCAGCGGCGCTCGCCCGCCACGATCTCGTAGGTGTCCGGCACGCCCGCGAGCGCCCGCACCACGATCGGCTGGATGATGCCGCGCAGCTTGATCGAGGCCGACAGCTCCTCGAGGTCCACCTCGTTGAAGCGGCGGCGCGGGTTGCGCGGGTTCGGGCGCAGGAACTCCACCGCAACCTTGCGCTGCGCCTGGGACTTGCTCGCCTCGGCGTTGTCGTCGCCGAAATCGCCGATCAGGGCCGCGAGGCCGCGCCCGAGCCGGGGCCGCACCACATCATCCGCCATCGCCACCTGCTTCAACTCCGAACCTGACTAGACCGCTTCACCGGGCGGGGGCAGGGCGCCCCCGCCTCGTCACGCCGCAACGGGCAGGCGCCCCTCGCGCTGGATGATCTCCGAGGCGAGGCGCAGATAGGCTTGGCTACCCGCACATTTGAGATCGTAGAGCAGCACCGGCTTGCCGTGCGACGGCGCCTCGGACACGCGCACGTTGCGCGGGATCATGGTCTCGTAGACCTTCTCGCCCATGAAGCTGCGCACATCCGCCACCACCTGCGCCGACAGGTTGTTGCGCGGATCGAACATCGTCAGGACGATGCCCTGGATGGTCAGGCGCGGATTGAGGGCGCCGCGGACCTGCTCGACGGTGCGCAGGAGTTGGCTCAGGCCCTCCAGGGCGAAGAACTCGCATTGCAGGGGCACCAGCACCGCGTCGGAGGCGGCCAGGGCATTGATGGTGAGGAGGTTCAGGGAGGGCGGGCAGTCGATCAGCACGTAGGTGACGCCCGCCGTGGCGCCGGCCTCGCCGACGCCCTTGAGCACGGTGCGCAGGCGATGGGCGCGGTCCGGCGCGCTTGCCATCTCCATCTCCAGGCCGAGGAGGTCCATGGTAGAGGGCGCCACCATCAGGCGCGGCACCGCGGTCGGGATGCAGGCCTGCCCCAGGGAGGCCTCGCCGGCCAGCACGTGGTAGGTCGAGACCTTGCGCTGGCGGCGGTCGATGCCCAGACCCGTGGAGGCGTTGCCCTGCGGATCGAGATCGATCACCAGCACGCTCTCGCCGATGGCGGCCAGCGCCGTGCCGAGGTTGATTGCCGTCGTCGTCTTGCCGACGCCGCCCTTCTGGTTGGCCAGCGCCAGGATGCGCAGCGGCCGATCCGGGTTGCCGCCGGTCTTCGGTACGGGAGTCGGATCGCTTGTCATGAATCCACGCGAGATAGGGTCGTGACGCGGACGATCCGCGCTTCCGACTCGGTTCGGCTCGGCACGAGATCGTAAACGAATCTCCACCGTTGCGCGGCCTCGGTCAATTCCGATTGGACGTCACGTCCTTTCGGAAACAGGCCGACCGTGCCGGTTGTCAACAGCGGCTCCGCCCAGGCGAGCAGCTGGGCGAGGGGGGCGAGCGCCCGGGCGCAGACCACCGCGACGCCTTGATGGCCGCCGATGACCTGCTCGATGCGGGCATTGTGCACGCGGGCCGGCGCCTGGGTGAGGCGGGCGGTCTCGGTGAGGAAGGCGCATTTGCGCGCGTTGCTCTCGACGAGATCGACCCGGAATCCCGGCCGCTCGTGGCCCGCGATGGCGAGGACGAGCCCGGGCAGGCCGGCGCCGGCGCCGAGGTCGAGCCAGGTCTCCGCCTCCGGGGCGATCTCCCGGAGCTGGAGCGCATCGGCGATGTGGCGGGTCCAGACCTCCGACAGGGTGGCGGGCCCGACAAGATTCTTCACATTCTGCCAGCGCCGGAGCTGCTCGACATAGAGGTCGAGGCGCCGGGCTGTTTCACGTGAAACACCCGCTGCCGCCAGGACCCGATCGCGGTCGCGATCAGAGGCCATGGGCAGCCCCGCGATCGGCGCGGCGGGCATGGGCGGCGAGCAGGGTGAGGGCGGCCGGAGTCACGCCCTCGATCCGTGCCGCCTGGCCGAGGGTGCCGGGACGGACCGCCTCGAGCTTCAGGCGCATCTCGTTCGACAGGCCGGGGATGCCGGCATAATCGAGGCGGATCGGCAGGGCGACCGCCTCGTCCCGGCGGAAGGCGGCGATGTCCGCCCGCTGGCGGTCGAGATAGACCGCATAGGTGGCGTCGGTGCAGAGTCGCTCGGCCACGCGGGCCGGCACGGCGGCGAGCTCCGGCCAGACCGCGCAGAGGCGCGCCCAGTCGATCCCCGGGTGGGACAGGAGCTCGAAGGCGCTGCGGCGGATGCCGTCCTGATTGAGCGCGATACCGACGGCGCGGGCCTGGTTGGGGGTGAGGCTCAAGGTGTCGAGTTGGGCGCGCGCGGCGTCGAGGGCCGTCTGCGCGGCGGCGAAATGCGCGGCCCGGCGCGCGCCGACGCAGCCGAGGGGGGCGCCCTTCGGGGTCAGGCGCTCGTCGGCATTGTCGATGCGCAGCGACAGGCGGTACTCCGAGCGCGAGGTGAACATGCGGTAGGGCTCGCTCACCCCATGGGTGACGAGGTCGTCGATCATCACCCCGAGATAGGATTCGGCCCGGTCGAAGGTGGTGAGCGCGGAGCCCCCGGCGAGGCGGGCCGCGTTGATGCCGGCGACCACCCCCTGCCCCGCCGCCTCCTCGTAGCCCGTGGTGCCGTTGATCTGCCCGGCCAGGAACAGGCCCGGCAGGCGCTTGGCCTGGAGGGTCGCGTCGAGCTCGCGCGGATCGACGTAATCGTACTCGATGGCGTAGCCCGGGCGCAGGATCGTGGCCCGCTCCAGGCCGGGGATCAGCGCGATGACGTCGCGCTGGACGCTCTCGGGCAGCGCGGTGGAGATGCCGTTCGGATACACCGTCGGGTCGTCGAGGCCTTCCGGCTCGAGGAAGATCTGGTGGCCCTCGCGGTCGCCGAAGCGGACGACCTTGTCCTCGATGGAGGGGCAGTAGCGCGGACCACGGCTGGCGATCCCGCCCGAATACATCGGCGAGCGATGCAGGTTGGCGCGGATCAGATCGTGCACCGCCTGGGTGGTGCGGGTGATGCCGCACTGGATCTGCGGCGTGGTGATCCGCTCCGTCAGGGTCGAGAACGGGACGGGGTCCTCGTCCGCCGACTGCATCTCCAGGCCGGACCAGTCGATGGTGCGGCCGTCGAGGCGTGCGGGCGTGCCGGTCTTCAGGCGGCCGAGGGCGAATCCGGCCCGGTCCAGCGTCCGGGCCAACCCGACGGACGGGGCCTCGCCGACGCGGCCGGCCGGGATCTGGGTCTCTCCGATATGGATGAGACCGCGCAGGAAGGTGCCGGTGGTGAGCACCACGGCGCCGCAGGGGAGGGTGCGCCCGTCGGCCAGGATCACGGCAGAGACGCGGCCCTGCGCGAGGGCGAGATCGGCCACCTCCCCCTCGATCACGCCGAGATTCGCGGTCTCCGCGATGGCGGCCTGCATGGCGCGGGCATAGAGCTTGCGGTCGGCCTGGGTGCGCGGGCCGCGCACCGCCGGCCCCTTGCGCCGGTTCAGCAGCCGGAACTGGATGCCGGCCACGTCGGCGACGCGCCCCATCAGGCCGTCGAGGGCATCGACCTCGCGCACGAGGTGACCCTTGCCGAGGCCGCCGATCGCCGGATTGCAGGACATCGCGCCGATGGTGGCGGCCCGATGGGTGACAAGGGCCGTCCGCGCGCCGATCCGCGCCGCCGCCGCGGCGGCCTCGACGCCGGCATGGCCTCCACCGACGACGATGACGTCGTAGGAATCAGGTGTGTGGTGCATGGGATCGATTAAGCGGGCAGAGCGCCGATGGTCAACGCATGGATGCGCCGCAGCGCGGTTTTCACGTGAAACCGCCGGCTCGTGGTCCCACGGTCACAGAGGGATGGCGGGCCCGGTCACTTGCCGATGCAGAAGCCCGAGAACAGCCGGTCCAGCATCTCCTCGACGCCCACATGTCCGGCGACCTCGCCCAGCGCCCGCACGGCAAGCCGCAGGTCCTCGGCGGCGAGCTCGGGCAGGGCCGTCCCGGCCAGCAGGCGGTCGAGATGCTCGCGGCAGCGGGACAGGCCGAGCCGATGGCGCTCGCGGGTGATGAGGGCATCCCCGCTTCCCACCGCCTCTTCCGCCTTCGCCGCGATCGCTGACAGCAGCCAGTCGAGGCCCGCCCCGGTCTTCGCCGAGATGCCGATCCCGCCCTCCGGCAGGGCGGCCGCGGGGTCGAGATCGCGCTTGGTGTGGACGCGCAGCACGGGTCCGTCCGGCCTCGGTAGCGGCGGCGCGGATTCGGCGTCCGGTCCGTGCAGCAGCACGATCAGGTCGGCCTGCTGCATGCGGGCGTGCGTCCGGCGGATGCCCTCCGCCTCGATCGCATCACCGGCCTCGCGCAGGCCGGCGGTGTCGACGAGGGTCACCGGCAGGCCGCCGAGATCGCAGCGGATTTCGATCACGTCGCGGGTGGTGCCGGGGGTGGCAGAGACGATCGCCGCCTCGCGTCGGCTCAGGGCGTTCAGGAGCGTCGACTTGCCGGCATTGGGCGGTCCGGCCAGGACCACCGTGAAGCCGTCGCGCAGGCGCTCGCCACGGCGGGCATCCGCGAGCACCGTCGCGACCGCGTCGCGGATCGCCCGCGCCTTGTCCGCCAGGGCGGCATCCAGGGCCGCGTCGTCGACGTCGCCCTCGTCCGAGAAGTCGAGGGCCGCCTCGACGCCCGCGAGCAGGTCGATGAGCCGTGTGCGCCAGTCGGCCACCTGTCGGCCGAGCGCGCCGTCGAGCTGGCGCAGGGCCTGTCGCCGCTGCGCCTCGGTCTCGGCGTCGATGAGGTCGGCGATGCCCTCGGCTTCGGTGAGATCGAGGCGTCCGTTGAGGAAGGCCCGGCGGGTGAAGGCCCCCGGTCCGGCCGGGATGCATCCGGGGATGTCGGCCAGGGCCCGCAGGACCGCGCTGCGGACCGCGACGCCGCCGTGCAGGTGGAGTTCCACCATGTCCTCGCCGGTGAAGCTGGCGGGCCCCGGCATCCAGGCGATGAGGGCTTGGTCGAGGGGCGTGCCGTCGGGCGCGCGCAGGGTGCGGAGGGAGAGGCG
>NZ_JBYSXL010000010.1:0-90970 GCF_058782155.1 Methylobacterium sp. FW306-05-D | reverse complement strand
CTCCCACACGCATGCCCCGTCCCCCGTGTCCGTGCTCCGGCCCACCCGTCCTGGAGCCGTCGCGCTCGCCTTGCTGGGCGGCGCCTCGCTCCTGCCCCTCCTCGCCGCGACGCCGTCCCGGGCCGAGGAATCGGCCGTCGCGACGCTGTCCGAACTCAGCATCGAGGGTGCCTCGGCCGGCTCCCTGACGGTGCCGAGCGTCGCGGCCCAGCGCGCCGCGGTGAACGCCACCGTCGGCTCCGTCGCCTTCGTCGATGCCAGGACCTTCCAGGATCGCTACGCCAATACCCTGCGCGATACCCTCAAGGACGTGCCGGGCGTCTACGTGCAGGAGCGATACGGCCAGGAACTGCGCCTCTCGGTGCGCGGCTCGGGCATCTCGCGCGGCTTCCACCTGCGCGGGCTCGAATTGCTGCAGGACGGCATCCCGCTGAACCTCGCCGACGGCAGCGGCGACTTCTACCAGGTCGATCCCCTCGGGCTGCGCTCGATCGAGGTCTACAAGGGCGGGAACGCCCTCACCTTCGGGGCGACGACCCTCGGCGGCGCCATCAACGTCGTCACGCCCACGGCCCAGACCGCCTTCGCGCCCAACATCCTGCGCATCGACGGCGGCGCCTTCAACACCATCCGGGAGAACTTCCAGGCCTCGCGCATCTCCGGCCCGGTCGATCTTCTCATCAACGGCACGATCACGAATTCCGACAGCTACCGGGACCACGAGACCCAGCGGACGCAGAACTTCAACGCCAATCTCGGCTACCAGCTGGCACCGGGGGTCGAGACACGGTTCTACGCGGGCGTCTACCTGACCGACCAGAAGCTCCCCGGCACGCTCAGCCTGTTCAACGCGCTGAACAACCCGACGCTGGCCAACTCGTCGGCGATTTCCGGCAACCAGTCGCGCAAGGTCGAGACCGAGCGGATCGCCAACCGCACCTCGTTCCTGCTCGATGTCGGCAAGCTCGATATCGACACCTGGGCGATTCACAAATCGCTCTACCACCCGATCTTCCAGGTCATCGACCAGGACGGCTGGACCTACGGGATCGCCCCCCACTGGGCCGGGACCTTCGACGTCGCCGGCTACCGCAACGACCTGATCCTCGGCCTGCGTGCCTTCGCGGGCCAGAACTCGGCGCTCCAGTTCGTCAACGTCGCCGGCCAGCGCGGCGCCCAGACACTGCGCGCGCTCCAGAGCGCCTCGAACTACGAGGCCTATGGCGAGAACCGCTTCTGGTTCCTGCCGGACGTGGCGCTGATGGTGGGCGCCAAGGCGTTCTCGTCCAACCGGACCTACAGCAACAAGGGCGGCTTCTCGGGCGCCAACGCGTTCCCGTCCTCGGCCAACGAGACCTATGCGGGGATCAACCCGAAGGTCGGCCTGCTCTGGCAGCCGCTGCCCGAGATCCAGGTCTTCGGCGACATCACCGGATCGCGCGACGTGCCGGACTTCTCCGACCTCGTGCAGCAGAATTCGCTCAACACCACCTTCGTGCCGTTGCGGTCGCAGCGCGCCGTGACCTACGAGGCCGGCACCCGCGGCCGCATCGACCGCCTGTCCTGGGACGTGACCCTCTACCGCTCCGAGATCCGCGACGAACTGATCAACTTCTCGATCAATCCGGGCCTCAACATCCCGGCCGCGACCTTCAATGCGCCCCGCACCCGCCATCAGGGCGTCGAGGCCGCCGCCTCCCTCGATCTCGCCCGCGACCTGTTCGGCACCGGCGACGGCGTCGTGGTCTCGCAGATCTGGACCCACAACGATTTCCGCTTCCGCGCCGATCCGGTCTTCGGCAACAACCAGATCGCCGGCATTCCGCGCGACGTTCTGCGCACGGTCCTGACCTATCGCAACCGCGAGGGCTTCCACATCAGCCCCTCCGTCGACTGGGTGCCGCAGGGCGCCTTCGCCGACCACGCCAACACCCTGAAGGTGCCGGGCTACGCGCTCCTCAACATCGCCGCCGGATACGACTTCCAGAACGGCGTCTCGCTGTTCGTCGATGCCCGCAACCTGACCGACGCCCGCTACGTCTCCGACATCTCGGTCGTGACCAATGCCCGCACGGTCGCGGGCGGACCGGTGGCGTTCTATCCGGGCGTCGGGCGCAGCATCTTCGGTGGCATCCGCGCCGGGTTCTGACCGGCGGACCGGCCGACCGGATGAGGGTGCGCCTTTCCCGCGCGCCCGCTAGAAGCACGCGATGACCGAGGGTTTCACCATCGCTCCGCCGTCCGGCGCGCGGGCGCCGGACCACCATCCCGATGTGCATATCGGGCGCGACGGCTGGCTCTTCCTCACGGGGGGCACCAACTCCGTGCTCGCGCAGTACCGCGAGCCGGGGGTGGCGCGCGCCACCCTCTGGCGCTGGCGCCGCATCCTGGAGGCCCGGGCCCGGCGCTGCGCCGGCCTCGGCACCCGCTACGCCCATGTGGTGGCCCCGGAGAAGCTGACGATCTACCCGCAGGCCTGCGACGGGCTGGCCTTCGATCCCGACCGCGCTCCGGTGCTGCGTCTGGAGCGCTGGCTCGGCCTCTCGCCGGCCCGGCGCCACTGGATCGATCTGGTGCGGCCGTTCCGGTCCCGCGCCGCGGAGGCACCGCTCTACTGTCGGACCGACAGCCACTGGAGCTTCGTCGGGTACCTCCTCGCCTATGGCGAGATCTGCCGCCATCTCGGCCTCGCCCCGCGCCAAGACATCGCCCGGCGCCGCATCGGCACGCCGGCCGCCTATGCGGGCGACCTCGGTCTGAAGTTCGACCCCGTCCGCACCGAGATCGCGGAGCCCTGCCGGTTCGAGACGTCGGCGCGGCGCATCTACGCCAACAGCCTGGTCACCGCCTTCGAAGCGGAGGGGCGGGGCCAGGAAGCGCATATCGGCGCCCACGTCGTCTACCGGAACGAGTCGCCCGAGGCCGACCCGCGCCGGCTGGTGCTGTTCGCCGATTCCTACGGCCACCACACGTCGACCCCGCATACGGGGAGCCTGACACCGCTCCTGGCCGACACCTTCCGCGAGGTCCACGTGCTGTGGTCGACCAGCATCGATTGGAGTTACGTCGCGCGGGTGAAGCCCGATTTCGTGGTCGCGGAGATCGCCGAGCGCTTCATGATCGAACTGCCGCAGAGGGGCTTCGACATCGAGAAGCTCGCGGACCTCGCCCTCGCCCGAAAATCGGCCTGAAACGACTCAGCGCCCCGGAGCGTGGCTCCGAGGCGCCGGGTAGGTGGTCCGCTGAGCCTCAGTAGAGGCCTCCAGCCTGGGCGGCGCGGTCGGCGTCCGGCGGCACGGCGGCCGGACCGCTCGATTGCTGCGCCGGAGCGGCGACGTAGGCGTCGGGCGGGGCGGTGCCGGGCTTGAAGGCCTCGAGGATGGTGCCGCCGCCCTCACCCGAGCCGGCGCGCATGCCGGAGGCGGCCGAGACGCGGATCAGCTTGATGCCCGGGGGCACGCGGAACGGCGTCGGCGGCTTGTCCTTGAGCGCCTGTTTCAGGAAGTCGAGGGCGATGGGGGCGGCGAGGCCGCCGCCGGTCGCCCGGTCACCCAGGGAGCGCGGCTTGTCGAAGCCGAGATAGACGCCCACAGCGAGGTCCGGCGAGAAGCCGACGAACCAGGCGTCCTTGGCGTCGTTGGTCGTCCCGGTCTTGCCGGCCAGCGGCTTGCCGATCTGCTTCAGGATGGTGGCGGTGCCGCGCTGGACCACGCCCTCCATGATCGAGACCATCTGGTAGGCGGTCAGCGGGTCGAGGACCTGCTCGGAATCGTCCACCAGCTTGGGCTCGTCCTGGCCCGACCACTTGTCCGCGTCGCAGCCGAGGCACTTGCGGTTGTCATGCTTGTAGATGGTCTCGCCGACGCGGTCCTGGATGCGGTCGATGAGGGTCGGGCGGATGCGCCGGCCGCCATTGGCGAGCATCGAGTAGGCGGTGACCATGCGCATGACCGTGGTCTCGCCGGCGCCCAGCGACATCGGCAGCACCGGGAGCATGTCGTCGTAGACGCCGAAGCGGCGGGCATACTCGGCGATGAGCGGCATGCCGACATCCTTGGCCAGCCGCACCGTCATCAGGTTCTTCGAGTGCTCGATGCCGTAGCGCAGGGTGTGCGGGCCGCCCGATTTGCCGTCGTAGTTCGAGGGCGTCCAGGCCTCCTGGCCGGGACCGGCCTCGATGGTGATCGGCGAATCCTGCACGATGGAGGACGGGGTGTAGCCGTTGTCGAGGGCGGCGGAATAGACGATCGGCTTGAACGAGGAGCCGGGCTGGCGCATCGCCTGGGTGGCGCGGTTGAACTGGCTCTCGTCATAGGAGAAACCGCCGACCATCGCGTGCACGCGGCCGGTATAGGGGTCCATCGCCACGATCGCGCCCGAGACCTCGGGCCGCTGGCGCAGGCGGTACTGATTGCGGCTCGTATCCGTCGCCTCGACATAGACGACGTCGCCCGGGTTCAGCGCCGCGGCGGGCGAGCGCCCGGTCCAGCGGGTTCCCTCGGCCGTGATCGTGCCGGTCTCGCGATCCTTCGAGACCTGGCCCGAGGCTTCGCGGCGCGGCTGAAGGCCGATCTGCGCGGCACCGCCATTGGTGTTCAGCACCACGGCGAGGCGCCAGGGCGCGACGTCGCCGAGGCCGGGTACTTCCGCGACGGCCAGGCCCCAGTCGCGGCCGACGAGGTCGACCTTGGCCTGCGCTCCGCGCCAGCCGTGGGACTGGTCGTAGCGGATCAGGCCGTCCACCAGGGCCTTGCGGGCCCAGGCCTGCATCTTCGGGTCCAGGGTCGCGCGCACCGAGAGGCCGCCCTCGTAGAGCTTCTTCTCGCCGTAGCGCTCGGCGATCTCGCGCCGGACCTCCTCGGTGAAGTAGTTGGCGTTGGCGGCGTTGGCGAAGGCGACGCGCGGATTGACGCCCAGGGGCATCTTGCGGGCGGCCTCGGCCTCCTCCTTGGTGATGTACCCGTTCTGGGCCATCAGGCCGATGATCTCGTTGCGCCGGTCGAGCGCCTTCTGGGTCTGGCGATAGGGATGGTAGTTGTTCGGCCCCTTCGGCAGGGCGGCCAGGTAGGCCGCCTCGTTGATCGTCAGCTCGTGGACCGACTTGCCGAAATAATCGAGCGCGGCCGCCGCGACGCCGTGCAGGTTGCGGCCGGGCACGATGGTGCCGAGGAAGATCTCGTTCAGGTACAGTTCGAGGATCTTGTCCTTCGAATAGGCGGCCTCGATCCGGAAGGCGATCAGCGCTTCCTTCGCCTTGCGCTCGAAGGTCTGCTCCGGCGACAGAAGGAAGTTCTTGGCCACCTGCTGGGTGATGGTCGAGGCGCCCTGCTTCTTGCCGCTCTTGAAGTTGGTCAGCGCGGCGCGCACGAGGCCTTCGGGGTCGACGCCGCCGTGCTTGTAGAAGTTCTTGTCCTCGGCCGAGAGGAAGGCCGCGACGACGATCTTCGGCATCGCCTGGATCGGCAGGTAGAGTCGGCGCTCGCTGGCATATTCGGCCAGCAGTGACCCGTCCGCCGCATGCACGCGGCTCATCACCGGCGGCTCGTAATTCGCGAGCGCGGCGTGGTCCGGCAGGTCCTGGCTGAACTTCCAGTAGAAGAACGCGGCCGCTGCGGCGGCGATCACGAACACCATCGCGCCGACGCTGAACAGGAAGCCGAAGAAACGAAGGATGAAGCGCATCCGGGTCCCGTCCGTCGATGATCCACCGCCGCCGGCCGGCCGCGAGAACACCCGCCACGATGGCGCGTGCCTTCTCGGACCGTGTCCCATCCCGAAATGCAAGAGTCCCGCCGCGCAAAAATGCGGTCGAGCTCACGATGTCGGCGGCGTTCGCTCAAGCGCGCCGCGATCAGTCCCGCCGAAGGGATCGGCAGCGATGTGACCGGAGCGCTGTGAGCCCCGGTTTCACACGCATTCTATGGTGAAACTGGGGCGATTGCCGCCGAGCGCCGGGGCGGTTGCGGCCGGGTCAGGGAGGTCCGGCTGCCGAAGAACGCGTCGATCGCCTTGGCCATGCCGCCCGTCACTTCGGCGCGCCAGCCCTCCGACTGCAGCAGGTCGAGATCGTGCTTGCTCGAGAGATAGCCGAGCTCCACCAGCACGGAGGGCACATCAGGGGAGCGCAGCACCTGGAAGCCGGCCTCGCGGTGCGGCTTGGCGCTCATCTCCATCACGGGTCCCAGATGGGTCATCAGCCCCTTGGCGAAGCCGGAGGAGAACGTGCGGGTCTCGCGCAGGGTGAGTTCCTGGAGGATGTCGGCGACGTGACCCGGGCCCTCGTTGGATTCGGTGCCCGCGGCGGCGTCGGCGCGGTTCTCGCGCTCGGCGAGCTTGGCCGATTCGGCGTCTGTCGCCTTCTCGGAGCCGGTATAGATCGTGGCGCCGCGCACCTGCGGCGCCGACGAGATCGAGTCCGCGTGGATCGAGACGAACAGGTCGGCCTTGGCCTCGCGGGCGAGGCGGACGCGCTCGGAGAGCGGCACGAACACGTCGCGGTCGCGGGTCATCCGGACCCGGTAGCGCCCGCCCGATTCGAGGCGGGTCACCAGGGCCTGGGCGAAGCCGAACACGATGTCCTTCTCGAAGACCCCGGTGGCCGCGATGGCGCCGGGATCGGTGCCGCCGTGGCCGGCATCGACCATGATCAGCGGGCGGGCATCGGTCGGTTCCGGCGCGAGCGCGGCCTTTCGCTGGGCCGGGGCCGGATCGCTCGCCACGGCGGCGCGGCGGAAACCCTCGCGGTCGCTGCGCTGGAACTCGATGCTGAGCAGCACGGCGCCGTCGCGCGGGCGCGTCACCGTCTCGATCCGCCCCACCGTGGCGGGCTGGGCGAGGTCGACGACGATGCGCGAGCGGCCCGGCGCGAACAGCCCGTAGCGGAACGACGAGACCACGCCGTCGCGCTTGCGCCCGGTCTCGGGCCCGAGCTGGAAGTTCACCTCGGCGAGATCGATCACCGCCCGGTCTGGCCGTTCCATCACGAAGGCCTTGGCGTCGATGGCCTTGGAGAGCGTCAGGGTCAGCTTGGTGGTGGCGCCGCTGGTGGCGAGATCGGCCGCGATGGCGACCGCAGCCTGGGAGGCGGCGCCGCGCGTCTTGTCGGTGTCCTGGGCCAAGGCGCCGGGACCCGCGGCCTGGACCGCCCCGGCACAGGCCAGGGCGAGGAGGACGGAGCGGAGAAGGCGGGCGCGTCTCGGCATCGTTCCGGCAATCATCCCCGTGAGGACGGGCACACCCCGTCGGGGCGTGCCCGCGAGCGGGCTGTGGCGTAAGCCTGCCTCTACGGGATACAGACGGGATGGTTAACCGTTCCTCAAAGGCCCCGTTCCACTTCCCGGCCGCTTGTGTCCCGGAGGCGACAGCCCGCGCCTCGGCACGCCGGAGCGACGGCGGAACGGCCTCGCAGCGCCCGCCCCAGATTAAGGACCTTGCCAAAACGTCGCGACGCTCTGTAATGATACGGTCCCCTTCCCGGTGCCGTGCGGTTTGCTCCGCGGCCCGCGGGCGCGGCCCGGCATCGCGCCGGATCGCCTTCGCAGTCGGTTCCCCGCGTCAGACATGGCGGCATAGCAAGGCCGGGTGGGAGTCGGTTCATTCGGTGGCTTTTTCAGCCGCCGCACCGTTCTTCACATGCCGGCCTGTCCTCGGACGGGCCCATACAGTCTTCGCGAGGTCAGGGAGAGAATGAGCGGACACACAGCATCGGTTGCCGTTGCTCGTGTTCAACGCCTGCGCGTTTCGCGTGGCGCCGCCTTCTCGTCGACCCTGGCCAGGATCAACCCCACGCGCGCCGGGATCCGGCGCCCAAAGGCGGTTGGCGGCAATCCCTTCCCCACAGCTTCCGCGACCCCCTTCCCCGGGTCGTCACGGGCGCCGATCCTCCGAGCCGACGAGCCCGGACCGGACGGCGCCCCATCGGGACCGCGCGGTTCGAGGAGAACGACGTCGACCGCCATGTCGAAAGTTCGTCATGGCCAACAACAACAAGATGCTCATCGACGCGATGCACCCGGAGGAGACCCGGGTCGTCACGGTTCACGGTTCTAGGGTCGAGGAATTCGATTTCGAGGCGGCCAACCGGCGTCAGCTTCGCGGAAACATCTACCTCGCCAAGGTGACGCGCGTGGAGCCCTCGCTCCAGGCCGCCTTCATCGAGTACGGCGGCAACCGCCACGGGTTCCTGGCCTTCAGCGAGATCCACCCGGACTATTACCAGATCCCCCTGGCGGACCGTCAGGCCCTGCTGGAGGACGAGGCCCGCGAGGCCGAGGAGCACCGGGAGCGCGAGGAGCGCAAGCCCCGCCGCCGCTCGCGCGGACGCCGCGACGGCACCTCGGCCAAGAAGGCGCGCACCTCCGAGACGGTGACCTCCGAGGACGTCGCCGAGCTGCCGGCCGGCGAGACCTCCAACATCCGGGGCGCCTCCGGCGAGACCGGGGCCGACGATCCGGCCATCGGCGTGACCGACGCGCTGCTCGAGGGCGGCCTCGGCAACGTGCCGCAGGCGGTTCTGCCCGGCAGCGACGAATCCGCCGACCTGCCGCAATCCGCCCTGGACAGCGGCGAGACCTCCGAAGCCCCCGGTGCCTCCGCGCCGGACGCCCGCGCCTCCGACGATGCGGCGCCCGCCGGCGCCACCGCCGAGGCTCCGGTCGAGCCCGCCGCCGAACTGGCGCTGGAAGCCGCGCCCATGGGCGAGGCCGTCGGCTCCGACGCCGCGCCCGCCTCCGAGACCACGTCCGAGGACGAGTCCGACGAGGAGGATGCGGACGAGGGCGACGAGGATTCGGACGAGGACGAGTCGGACGACGAGTCCGAGGACGACGACGACGATTCCGATGAGGACGACGACGAGGACGACGACGAGAGCGAGGGCGAGGACGGCGAGCGTCCGCAGAAGATCGCCCAGGTCGGCGGCGACGCCCTGGCCGAGATCCCCGAGCGTCCGCGCACCTACCGTCGTCACTACAAGATCCAGGAGGTCATCAAGCGCCGCCAGATCATCCTGGTGCAGGTCGTCAAGGAGGAGCGCGGCACCAAGGGCGCGGCGCTGACCACCTACCTGTCCCTGGCCGGGCGCTACTCGGTGCTGATGCCGAACACCGGCCGTGGCGGCGGCATCTCCCGCAAGATCACCTCGGCCGCCGACCGCAAGCGCCTCAAGGAAGTCGCCCAGGACCTGGAGGTGCCCGAGGGGATGGGCGTCATCCTGCGCACGGCCGGCGCGTCCCGCACGAAGCCCGAGATCAAGCGCGACTTCGAGTACCTGATGCGCCTGTGGGAGAGCGTGCGCGAGCTGACGCTGTCCTCCTCGGCCCCGGCCCTGGTCTACGAGGAGGGCTCGCTGATCAAGCGCGCCATCCGCGACCTCTACAACAAGGACATCGACGATATCCTGGTGGCGGGCGACGAGGCCTACCGCGAGGCACGCGACTTCATGCGCATGCTGATGCCCGGCCAGTCCAAGGTCGTGCAGCCGTACCGCGACCCGACGCCGATCTTCGCGCGCTACGGGGTCGAGCAGCAGCTCGACGCGATGTTCTCCACCCATGTCACCCTGAAGTCGGGCGGCTATCTCGTCATCAACCCGACGGAGGCCCTCGTCTCCATCGACGTGAACTCGGGT
Source organism: Methylobacterium sp. FW306-05-D (assembly GCF_058782155.1). Taxonomy (NCBI): domain Bacteria; kingdom Pseudomonadati; phylum Pseudomonadota; class Alphaproteobacteria; order Hyphomicrobiales; family Methylobacteriaceae; genus Methylobacterium; species Methylobacterium sp. FW306-05-D. Next base: position 81,342 of record NZ_JBYSXL010000010.1, on the reverse strand, counting down.
CGCTCGACCCGCGAGCACGACATCGAGGACACCGCCCTGCGCACCAACCTGGAGGCCGCCGAGGAGGTCGCCCGCCAGCTGCGCCTGCGCGATCTCGCCGGCCTCGTCGTGATCGACTTCATCGACATGGAGGAGAAGCGCAACAACCGCGCCGTCGAGAAGAAGCTCAACGACTGCCTGAAGAACGACCGCGCCCGCATCCAGGTCGGCCGGATCTCCCCCTTCGGCCTGCTCGAGATGAGCCGCCAGCGCATCCGCACCGGCATGCTGGAGAGCTCGTCGCTCCCCTGCGCCCATTGCGGCGGCTCGGGCTACGTCCGCGCGACCTCGTCGGTGGCGCTGCAGATCCTGCGTGCGATCGAGGAGTCGCTCCTCAAGAGCACGACCCACAACCTCATCCTGCGTACCCGCACCGAGGTGGCTCTCTACATCCTCAATCAGAAGCGCGCGCACCTGCGCGAGCTCGAGGTGCGCTTCGGCGTCTCGCTGACCATCGCGGCGGACGAGCGTCTCGCCGCCACCTCCGCCTTCCAGCTCGAACGCGGCGAGCCCGCGATCCGCGCCGAGGGACCGGTGACCGGTGTGCGCGCCGTGGCGATCAGCTCCGCCCTCGAGCCCGAGGAGGATTTCGATCCGGAGATCGAGGAGGAGGCCCTCGAGGCCGAGTCCGAGGACTCCGAGGCCGACGCTCCGACGCAGGAGGCCCGCGAGCGGGACGAGGGCCGCGAGAAGAACGCCGATGGCAGCGAGGGCCGCGGCGGGCGCCGTCGCCGCCGCCGCCGCCGCGGGGGTCGGAACGAGACCGGTGAGCAGGCCGGGACGGACGCGTCCTCCGAAGGGGACGAGGACGGCGAGGGGGAGGAATCCGAGGAGATCGCTGCGCAGGCCGAGGGCGACGAGACGGTGGCGACCACCGAGAGCCCGGCCGGCGGCGAGGACGATGGCAGCGGCCGGCGCCGTCGCCGGGGTCGCCGCGGCGGCCGGGGCCGCGACCGCGAGGCGCGCGGCCGTGACGGCGAAGCTGCGAACCCGGAAGCCGCTCATCAGGAGAGCGGTGAGCGGGATACCGACGATCGGTCCTTCGGCGAACGGCCGGTCGCATCGGTCGAGGGCGACGAAGGCGCGGCCGATGCGCCGTCCGCCTTCCTCGGCGGGGAGGAGCCTGTGAGCGCCGAGGCGGTGTCCGAGGCCATGTCGCCCGCCGCTCCGGAGACCTCCGCCCCGGTGGCGCTGGAACTCCCGGTGGCGGCCGAGCCGCAGGCCGAGGCGTCCCGGCCGGAGGCACCTCAGGCCGCGGAAGCGCCGCCCGAGCCGAAGCCCGAGCCGGTCGCGGTGGTGCTGACGCCGCCGTCCGATCCGGACCGCCCGAAGCGCGCCGGCTGGTGGTCGCGGACTAAGGCGGCCCTGACGGGTGAGTGACCGTTCCTGAAAGACCGTTCCCGAGGGATCGAAACGAGGCGGGGTGGGCGTGCAGCCCGCCCCGTTTCGCGTTTCAGCGCAGCCAGCCCTTCAGGCGCCGCACCGCATCGGCGCAATCGGCGTTCGAGCCGGCGAACGAGAAGCGGACGTGGTGGCCGCCGTCTCGGCCGTCGAAATCGAGGCCCGGCGTCGCCGCGACGCCGGCCTCGTCGAGCATCCGCCGGCAGAAGGCGACCGAGTCGTCAGTGAGGTTCGAGATGTCGGCGTAGAGGTAGAAGGCGCCGTCGGCCGGGTGCGTCCGCCCGAGGCCGAGGCCCGGGAAGGCGTCAAGGAGCAGGGCCCGGTTGGCGGCGTAGCCGGCGCGCACGGCCTCGACCTCCTCCACGGCGTCGAAGGCCGCCAGCGCCGCCACCTGCGAGAGGTAGGGCGCCGAGATGTAGAGGTTCTGCGCTAGGCGCTCGACGGGCCGGGCGAGCCAGTCCGGCACCACCATCCAGCCGATGCGCCAGCCGGTCATGCACCAGGTCTTCGAGAACGAGTTGATGATGATCGCGTCGTCGTCGTAACGCAGCGCCGTCTCGGTGGGCACGCCGTAGGCGAGCCCGTGGTAGATCTCGTCGGAGATGAAGCGCAGGTTCAGGGCGCGCGCCGTGGCACAGAGATCGGCGAGGCGCGCGGGCTCGACCACGGTGCCGGACGGGTTGGCTGGGCTCATGACCAGGATGCCGGACAGGCCCTCCCGTTCGTGCAGGGTCCGCAGGGCGGCCCCCGTCGGAGCGAAGCGGTCGGCATCGTGCAGGACGAGCGGGGCCGGCACCAGGTCGAGCGCGTGGAGCAGGCTGCGATAGGCCGGGTATCCCGGCTGCGGAACCGCGACGCGGGCCCCGGCATCGAACAGTCCGAGGAAGGCCAGCACGAAGCCGGCCGAGGAGCCCGTGGTCACGACGATGCGGCTCGGCGACACCGTGACCCCGTAGGTCTCCGCATAATGGCGTGCGATGCGCTCGCGCAGGGCGGGCAGCCCGAGCGCCTGGGTGTAGGGCAAGGCCCCGGTCGCGAGCGCGGCCTGGGCCGCCGCGATCACCGCGCGCGGCGCCGGCGCCGAGGGCTGGCCGACCTCCATGTGGACGACGCCCTCCCCGCGTGCCTCGCGGGCGGCGGCGGCCGACATCACGTCCATGGCGAGGAAGGGCGCGACCCGCGCCGCACGCTCGGAGGGCAGGTTCGGGGAGAGGATCGGGGGCTGGCTCATCGGCTCCGTCATAGCCGCAGCGCCCTGCGGGCGCCAAACCCGCCATTCGGCGATTGACCGGCCGCCGCGAAAACGCCTAACCCGGCCTCTAACCGCATGTCGTACCGACGACACGACACCCGATGGCCGGCCTACGCCTGACCGGTCCCGCCCCGCGAGGACGTATGCCCCTCTTCCGTTCCCTGCTCTCCGCCACGATCCTGGCCGGCACCCTCGGCGCCGCCGTGGCCCAGACGACCCCGAGCCAGACCGCCCCGGCCGCCGCCTTCACGGATGCGCAGCGCCAGGCGATCGAGGGGATCATCAAGGACTACCTCGTCAAGAATCCCGAGGTTCTGCAGGAGGCGATCGCCGAGGGTGAGCGGCGCCAGCAGGAGACCCAGAAGCTGGCCCAGTCGGCGGCTCTCAAGGAATCCCGCGAGGCGCTGGTCAACTCGCCCCACGGCGTGGTCGCGGGCAACCCGGCGGGCGACGTCACCCTGGTCGAGTTCTTCGACTACAATTGCGGCTATTGCCGCAAGGCGCTCTCGGACATCCAGGCCCTGATCAAGGGCGACCCGAAGCTGCGCGTCGTGCTCAAGGACTTCCCCGTGCTCGGCGCCGAATCCCTGGAGGCCAGCAAGATCGCCCTCGCGGCCAAGCAGCAGCTCAAGGGCGACAAGATCTTCGAGTTCCACACCAAGCTCCTGGAATCCAAGGGCCGGGTGAACGGCGAGCGCGCCGTGGCCGTGGCCAAGGAGATGGGCCTCGACGTCGCGCGGCTGACCAAGGACGCCCAGGGCCCCGAGGTGAAGGCCGCCCTGTCGGAGAATGTCGGGCTCGGCGACAAGCTCGGCCTGTCCGGCACCCCCGCCTTCATCATCGGGGACGAGATCATCCCGGGGGCCGTCGGCATCGAGCCGATCCGCAAGACGATCTCCGACGTGCGCCAGTGCGGCCACGCCAGCTGCTGAGCCGCCTGCCTCCTTCGATTTCCGCCGACGCCGCCTTGCCTGTCGGGCGCGGCGTCGACATTTCCCCCCGACCGTAGCCGCACCGCGCGGCTGATCCGAAGACGACCGAGCCGATGCCCAAGGAGCCGATGTCCAAGAACGACCCCTTCGATCCGGAGCTCGTCCGCGAGCTTGCCAAGCTCATCAACGAGACCGATCTCAGCGAGATCGAGGTCGAGAAGGGGGATCTGCGCATCCGCGTCGCCCGCCGCATCGAGACGGTCCAGGTGCAGGTGGCCGCCCCGGCGCCGGCGCCCGCGATGGCCGCCGTCGCCGCCCCCGTCCCGGTTCCCGGCCCCGGTGGCGGCCTCGATCGCAAGGCCGGCGCCGGCCATCCCGGTTCGGTCCCCTCCCCGATGGTCGGCACCGCCTATCGCCGACCGTCGCCGGAGGCCAAGCTGTTCGTCGATGTCGGCTCGAAGGTCGAGGTGGGCGACAAGCTCCTGCTCATCGAGGCGATGAAGACCTTCAACGAGATCGTCGCCCCCCGCGCCGGCACCGTGACCGCCGTCTTCGTCGAGGACGGCCAGCCCGTCGAGTTCGGCGAACCCCTCCTCGTCATCGAGTGAGCAGCGCCGCACCCATGTTCGACAAGATCCTGATTGCCAACCGGGGCGAGATCGCCCTGCGCATCCTGCGCGCGGCCAAGGAACTCGGGATCGCCACCGTGGCGGTCCATTCCACCGCCGATGCCGATGCCATGCACGTGCGCCTCGCCGACGAGAGCGTCTGCATCGGCCCGCCGGCGGCCCGCGACAGCTACCTCAACATTCCGTCGATCATCGCGGCCTGCGAGATCACCGGGGCCGACGCGGTCCATCCGGGCTACGGCTTCCTCTCCGAGAATGCGCGCTTCGCCGAGGTTCTGGCCCACCACAATATCGGCTTCATCGGCCCCAAGGCGGAGCATATCCGCATCATGGGCGACAAGATCGAGGCCAAGCGGACCGCCAAGCGCCTGGGCATTCCCTGCGTGCCCGGTTCCGAAGGCGGCGTCGAGGATCCCGAGGAGGCCAAGCGCATCGCCGCCGAGATCGGCTATCCGGTCCTGGTCAAGGCGGCCTCCGGTGGCGGCGGGCGCGGCATGAAGGTCGCGCGGTCCGAGGCCGATCTGGAAGAGGCGCTGGGCATGGCCCGCACCGAGGCCAAGGCGGCCTTCGGCGACGACGCGGTCTATCTGGAGAAGTACCTGGAGAAGCCGCGCCACATCGAGGTGCAGGTTCTCGGCGACGGACGCGGCAACGCGGTGCACCTCGCCGAGCGCGACTGTTCGCTCCAGCGCCGGCACCAGAAGGTCTGGGAGGAAGGCGGCTCGCCGGCCCTCAACGCCGACATGCGTGCCGAGATCGGCGGCATCTGCGCCCGTGCGATGCAGGAGCTGCAATACCTCGGCGCCGGCACCGTGGAGTTCCTCTACGAGGACGGGAAGTTCTACTTCATCGAGATGAACACCCGGATTCAGGTCGAGCATCCGGTCACCGAGATGATCACCGGCATCGACCTGGTGAACGAGCAGATCCGCGTCGCCGCGGGGCTGCCGCTGTCGATGACGCAGGACGAGATCAAGGTCGAGGGGCACGCCATCGAGTGTCGGATCAATGCCGAGCACCCGGCCACCTTCCGCCCCTCCCCCGGCCTGATCACCTACTTTCATCCGCCCGGCGGCCTCGGCGTCCGGGTCGATTCGGCGGTGTTCCAGGGCTACCGCATCCCGCCGAACTACGATTCGTTGATCGGCAAGCTGATCGTGCACGGGCGCACCCGCAACGAGTGCCTGATGCGCCTGCGCCGGGCCCTCGACGAGTTCGTCGTCGACGGCGTCGACACGACGCTGCCCCTGTTCCGGACCCTGGTGCGCAACCCCGATGTCCAGAACGGCGATTACGACATCCACTGGCTCGAAAAATTCCTGGCCGATGGCGGCCTCGACGAGCCGTAAGATCGGACGACACGGGAACAGGGAGGGCGTGTGCTCGTTTCAGAGCATTCTCCCAGGCTTGGCCGCGGATTCCGCATCGCCGAGCCGCACTCGAAGGTTTGATTTCCCGTGCGTTTGACGATCCCCCTCCTGGCCGGCCTCCTCCTCGCCGGCCCCGCCCTCGCGCAGTCCCCGTCCGGCAATGTCGGCCAGCCCGAGCGGGCCGTGCCGCAGGCCGGCGGCACCACCCGCGGGCCGATCGACAATCCGTCGACCCGTGACATTCCCCCGGCTCCGGGCGCCGTGACGGCACCGGTCGGCGAGCGCGGCATGAGCCCCGGTGCCGGTGCGATCGACTCGGCCAAGGGCGGCAACGCCAACGACACCAACCGCGGCGTGCCGAACACCGGCACGACCTCGGGCGGCCCGGCCCGCTGATCGGCATCGCATCCGCGACGATCGTCTCAGCCCTGGACGAAAGAGGCCGGCCCCGAAAAGGGCCGGCTTTTCCGTGCCACATCACCTCTTTGTGCGATGGGGCCCCGACCGGCGTCGCAGGAGCACGGCAAAATGTGTGATTGCGCACAACCGAATTGCCCGTGAATCATCTGCCGATTCGTATCACTGATCTGAATGGGATCTTCTGCAAAAGCCGGTTCAGTTCGGATGGTCCCGAACCGAGCCGTTCGAGCACGAATTGCGTCCAGTGGGAATGATCTCTGCATCTTCCAGAGGGCTTGCCTGCGACCGATTGCCAGCAAAGAACCCTTCGGAACGCTTTGATCGGTCAGGACTTCTTCCACCAGATCGGTCGGGCGGAGACGGAATGGGCCACGAGGCCCACCGGCGATCCTCTCCGCCCGCGACCGAATTTTCCTAACGATCGAACGTCCGAAAGACTCCCATGCGCACCTTCACGCTCACCTTCGTCGCCGCCTCGCTGATCGCCTCGGCCGCCCTCGCCCAATCCCCCTCCGGCAATGTCGGCCAGCCCGAGCGGGCCTTCCCGCAGGCCGGCAGCACCACCCGCGGCCCGATCGACAATCCGTCGGTCTACGGCGCCTACCGCAACGCCGACGGCCGCGTCGACATGGACGTGACCGGCTCGGTCGTCGAGGCGCCCTACGCCAACAACCGCGAGGCGATCGTCGAGGATTCGGCGAAGGGCGGAAACGCCGAGCAGCCCAACCGGATCGTGCCGAACCTGGGCACCACCTCGGGCGGCCCGAACTTCTGAGCGGCATCCACCTGAAGGATGCGAGGGCGGGGCCGCGAGGCTCCGCCCTTTTTCGTGGGTCGGACCGGCCGTGCGACCCGCCTGCCTCTGGCCTTCCGGGCGGCACCGCTTCAAAATCATCCCATGTACGATGGTGACCGCGTCGAGATCACGCCCGAGATCCTTCTGAAGGCGTATGCGGCCGGGATCTTCCCGATGGCGGAGGATGCCGACGATCCGGCCATCTACTGGGTCGAGCCGCGCGCGCGGGGTGTCCTGCCGCTCGATGCCTTCCACGTCGCCAAGCGCCTGGCCCGCACCGTGCGCTCGGACGTGTTCGAGGTCCGGACCGACCAGGATTTCGATGCGGTGATTGCCGGCTGCGCCGCTCCGCGGGCCGATGCCGAGCGCACCTGGATCAACGGCCGCATCCGCGACCTCTACGGCGCCCTGTTCGAGGCGGGGCACGCCCACACCGTGGAGGTGTTCCTCGACGGTGAGCGGGTCGGCGGCCTCTACGGCGTTTCGCTCGGCGCGGCCTTCTTCGGGGAGAGCATGTTCCACACGGTGCGCGACGCCTCGAAGGTCGCCCTGGTGCATCTCGTCGCCCGGCTGCGGGCCGGGGGCTACCGCCTCGCCGACACGCAGTTCGTGACGGACCACCTGATGCAGTTCGGGGCCGAGGAGCTGCCGCGCCACGTCTACAAGCGGCGTCTGGCCGAGGCGATCATCCTGCCGGCGGACTGGAACGTCTGGCCGGGAGACGGGTCCGTTCGCGGTCAGCGGGCCCTGGACGCCCTGACCGCACGCTGAGGCGTGCGGTCGCGCGAGCCCTACCGGAACAGCGCGTCGAACAGCGATTGCGGCTGCTGCGGCGGCGGAGCCGGGGCCGGTCCCTCGTTCGACGGGAAGAACTTCCGGGAGGGCTTCTGCTTGGGCTGGACCGGCACGCCGCGCGGCGCCTCCACGTCCACCTGCCCGTTCGGGTTGACCTGCTGGGCGGTACGGGTCGCATCCTGACCGCTCTTCGGGCGCCGGGTCTTCTCGGGCTTCGAGGCCATGGCGGGCATGTCCTCCTGCTCGCGGGCCTCGGCGATCACCTCGGAACCACCCTTACAATCGACGAGCCAGACGTCGTAGATCGGATGCTCGATCGCGTGCAGGCCCGGGCTCGAGGCGAACATCCAGCCGGTGAAGATGCGGCGGTACTTGTTGTCGAGGGTGACCTCGTCGACTTCGAGGAAGCCGGTGGTCTTGGGGCTCTCGGTCGGTGGCCGGCTGTAGCAGACCCGCGGCGTCAGCTGCAGGGCGCCGAACTGCACGGTCTCGTCCACCGCCACCTCGAAGGAGACGATGCGCCCGGTGATCTTGTCGAGGCCGGAGAACACCGCGGTCGGGTTCTTGATCTTGTCGGCGGCGGCCGGAAGGCTGAACAGGCCGATCGCGACCGACGCGAGGAGGAGGCGCTTGACCACGGAGCGAGACGATCCTGCTGTGCTGCGGCTCACGGGCGACCCTCCTCGCTGGCGCCCCATACGGGCGCGACGACGCGAGATCGTCTTAAGCGCGCGAAGATTGGTGGAAAAAGGGCCGGTCCATCGATCCGTGGTCCGTCGCCCGATGGGGGCCGACTCTCAGTTGCCCGGGCTCCAAGGCACGTAATCGCCGGTCGCGGCCGGGCGCTGGCCGACATTGAGCTGCGAGCCGCGCGGGCGGTAGGCACCGCTGGTGCCGGTCAGGTTCTCGACATGGACCTTCTGCCAGGCGCGGGGCGCGTAATCCTGCTCGCTCGGGGGCACGTCGCCGTTGTGGCAGAGCCAGGCGCGCCAGCCGGGGGGCACCTTCGAGGCATCGGCATAGCCGTTATAGACCACCCAGCGCCGTTCGGTGCCGACCGAGCGGTCGATCAGCGGCCCCTGCGCCCGGTAGTAGACGTTGCCGAGTTCGTCCGTGCCCACGCGCTGCCCGCTGCGCGCCGTGTAGAGCGCGAGCGACATCGTCTGCCCGTTCCACCAGGTGAAGATCCGCAGGAGCGTGTCCTTGAGAGCCATCGCGTTCGCCTGAATGGGGCTTGCGCGCCCCGTACCGAGTGTCGGCGCGGACTATGGTCAGGCGCATCCCCGAAGTCCAGTCGCGACCCTCCGCCGGCGGCGCGACGGTCGGTCCCCGTTTGCGGCGGAAATCCCACACCCGCCGCCATTAACCATCGCACCAGCGCCGGAGGCACCCGGATCGCCTGTGGGCGGAAAATTTTTCGTCCCCGAATCCTGCAAGCCGAAAGGGCACTTACGGAACGGTCCGCGATATCCACAGGATTTACCGACGACCTACTACATCTAGCCAGGAACACGCGGCCGGCACACTAGTTATTGACGTGAGACCCTCGGCTGGCATACCTTCGGATCATCGCCGAGGCTGTCGCGTCACCGGCGGATCACCGAATTTCGGACACTTATTCCAGCGCTTCGCGGCGTTCGCGGGCGCTTGCCTTCATCATTCTTCGACACGGCGCCGCGCATCTTCGAGCGGCTCGGGAGACAGGTTCCATGCGGTTCGAGCGGCGCCATACCACGGCCGGGCAATCCCCCTACGCGACGATTCCCTTTCGCAAGACCTTGAGCGAGATCCGCAACCCGGACGGCTCGACGGTCTTCCGCCTCGACGGCATCGAGGTGCCCGAGAGCTGGTCCCAGGTGGCCAGCGACGTTCTCGCGCAGAAGTACTTCCGCAAGGCCGGCGTGCCCGCGGCGCTGAAGAAGGTCGAGGAGAACGACGTGCCGTCGTTCCTGTGGCGCTCCGAGGCGGATCTCGCCGCCCTGGCCGAGCTGCCCGAGGCCGAGCGCTACGTCTCCGAGATCTCGTCCACCCAGGTGTTCGACCGGCTCGCCGGCTGCTGGACCTACTGGGGCTGGAAGGGCGGCTACTTCACCACCGAGGAGGACGCCTCCGCGTTCCTCGACGAGCTGCGCTTCATGCTCGCCCGCCAGATGGTGGCGCCGAACTCGCCGCAATGGTTCAACACCGGCCTGCACTGGGCCTACGGCATCGATGGCCCGGCCCAGGGTCACTACTACGTCGATTACCGCACCGGCGAGCTGACGAAGTCGGCCTCGTCCTACGAGCATCCGCAGCCGCATGCCTGCTTCATCCAGGGCGTGCAGGACGACCTCGTCAACGAGGGCGGCATCATGGACCTCTGGGTCCGCGAGGCGCGCCTGTTCAAGTACGGCTCGGGCACCGGCTCGAACTTCTCGATGCTGCGCGGCGAGAACGAGAAGCTCGGCGGCGGCGGAAAGTCGTCGGGCCTGATGTCCTTCCTCAAGATCGGCGACCGGGCGGCCGGCGCGATCAAGTCGGGCGGCACCACCCGGCGCGCGGCCAAGATGGTCATCGTCGACATCGACCATCCCGATATCGAGCAGTACATCGACTGGAAGGTGAAGGAGGAGCAGAAGGTCGCCGCCCTGGTGACCGGCTCCAAGATCGTTTCCAAGCACCTCACCGCCGTAATGAAAGCCTGCACCCAGTGCGAGGCGGAAGGCGACGCCTGCTTCGACCCCGAGCGCAACCCCGTCCTCAAGAAGGCCGTCAAGGCCGCCCGCAAGGACGCGGTACCGGATTCCTACACCAAGCGCGTGATCCAGTTCGCCCGCCAGGGCTTCACCAAGATCGACTTCCCCGTCTACGACACCGACTGGGATTCGGAAGCCTACCTCACGGTGGCGGGCCAGAACTCGAACAACTCCGTCTCGCTGACCGACGACTTTTTGCGCGCCGTCGAGAACGACTCGGATTGGGAGTTGAAGGCCCGCACCACCGGCAAGACCACCAAGACGCTGCCGGCGCGCGAACTCTGGGACAAGATCGGCGAGGCCGCCTGGGCCTCGGCCGATCCGGGCCTGCACTTCAACACCACGATGAATGACTGGCACACCTGCCCGGCGGGCGGGCGGATCCGGGCTTCGAACCCGTGCTCCGAGTACATGTTCCTCGACGACACCGCCTGCAACCTGGCCTCCGCCAACCTGCTGACGATGTACGACCGCGCCGCGAACCACTTCGACGTCGCGGCCTTCGAGCACCTCAACCGCCTCTGGACGGTGGTGCTCGAGATCTCGGTGATGATGGCGCAGTTCCCCTCCAAGGAGATCGCCGAGCTCTCGTACCGCTACCGCACCCTCGGCCTCGGCTACGCCAATATCGGCGGCCTGTTGATGAGCATGGGCCTGCCCTATGATTCCGAGAAGGGCCGTGCGCTCGCCGGCGCCCTCACGGCGATCATGACCGGCGTGGCCTACGCCACCTCGGCCGAGATGGCCGGCGAACTCGGGGCCTTCCCGGCCTACGAGGAGAACGCGGACGCCATGCTGAAGGTGATCCGCAACCACCGCCGCGCGGCCCATGGCGAGACGGAGGGCTACGAGTTCCTGTCCATCGCGCCGGTGCCCCTCGATCTCGCCAACGTGCCCCAGGCCGACATCGCCGAGCGGGCGAAGCACGCCTGGGACCGCGCCCTGCAGCTCGGCGAGGAGCACGGTTTTCGCAATGCGCAGGCGACCGTGATCGCGCCCACCGGCACCATCGGTCTCGTCATGGATTGCGACACGACGGGCATCGAGCCGGACTTCGCGCTCGTAAAATTCAAGAAGCTCGCGGGCGGCGGCTACTTCAAGATCATCAACCGCGCCGTGCCGGATGCCCTGCGCACCCTCGGCTACCGCGAATCCGAGATCGCCGAGATCGAGGCCTACGCGGTCGGCCACGGATCGATGGGCCAGGCCCCGGCCATCAACCCCGGATCGCTCCGCGCCAAGGGCTTCACCGACGACAAGCTCGCGGCGATCGAGGCGGGCCTGAAGCAGGCCTTCGACATCAAGTTCGTGTTCAACCGCTGGACGCTCGGCGACGACTTCCTCAAGGACGTCCTCAAGGTCCCGGCCGAGAAGCTCGCCGACCCGACCTTCGAGATCCTGCCCTTCCTCGGCTATTCGAAGAAGGACATCGAGGCGGCCAACACCCATATCTGCGGTGCGATGACCCTCGAGGGCGCTCCCTTCCTCAAGACCGAGCACTACGCGGTGTTCGACTGCGCCAACCCGTGCGGCCGCATCGGCAAGCGCTACCTCTCGGTGGAGAGCCACATCCGCATGATGGCGGCGGCCCAGCCCTTCATCTCGGGCGCGATCTCCAAGACCATCAACATGCCCAACGACGCCACGGTCGAGGACTGCAAGAACGCCTACAAGCTGTCCTGGACCCTGGCGCTCAAGGCCAACGCCCTCTACCGCGACGGTTCGAAGCTGTCGCAGCCCCTGAACTCGGCCCTGATCGCCGACGAGGACGACGATGCCGAGGAGATGGTCGAGGCCCTGATCGCAGCGCCGGCCGCCGCCAAGGCCGCGCAGGTCGCCGAGAAGATCGTCGAGCGGGTGATCGAGCGCGTCGAGCGCATCCGCTCCCGCGAGAAGATGCCCCATCGCCGCAAGGGCTACACCCAGAAGGCGGTTGTGGGCGGCCACAAGGTCTACCTGCGCACCGGCGAATACGATGATGGGCGCCTCGGCGAGATCTTCATCGACATGCACAAGGAGGGTGCGACCTTCCGCAGCCTGATGAACAACTTCGCCATCGCGATCTCGCTCGGCCTCCAGTACGGCGTGCCGCTGGAGGAATACGTCGAGGCCTTCACCTTCACCCGCTTCGAGCCGGCGGGCTTCGTGCAGGGCAACGACGCGATCAAGAACGCGACCTCGCTCCTCGACTACGTGTTCCGCGAACTGGCCGTGTCCTATCTCGGCCGGGCCGACCTCGCCCACGTCAACCCGTCGGAGATCGGCGGCACGGTGATCGGCGGCGGCGAGACCGACACGACCCGGGAGCCCGGAAAGCCCGAGGCCACGGCGGCCAGCGTCGTGTCCCGCGGCCTCCTGCGCGGCTCGGCCGACCGCCTCACCCTGATCCAGGGCGGCCCGGCCGGCGGCACCGTCGGTGTCGGCGCGGCGAGCACCGGCCAGACCGCCCCGGCCGGGGGTGTGGTCCACGCCCTGCGCGGTGCGACGGCGCTGAAGGCCGAGCCGGTCCAGGCCGGCCAGGCCGAGGCCCTGGTCAACGCCCTCCCCTTCGCCAAGCCCGAGCGCTCGGTCTCCGACCGCCGCGCCGAGGCGAAGATGAAGGGCTACGTGGGCGAGGCCTGCCCGGAATGCGCGAACTTCACGCTGGTCCGCAACGGCACCTGCCTGAAGTGCGACACCTGCGGAAGTACAACAGGGTGCTCCTGATTATGCCGACTTCGTTGTAGCTGTGGGCCGCCTTTGAGTTCGATGTTTTTCGCAGATTTTGGGGTTCCTGGAGTACCGAAAGTTTGCTCAAGCCGGCGCGTTCTCGGCTAGTCCGGGATGGCTCCTGCTCAAAGTGCAAGAACTGCAAGAACACGACATCAAGCCGTCAAAATCGAAGAATTCTATAGGCCTGTAGCGTGAGGCAAAAGACAATCATCCTTCCTTCGTGAGGGACCGCCGCTGAGGGGCATAAGTTGCTTAATCGGTGCGGGGGGGGCGTAGCTTGAGGCAGAAGATGGTTAAATCTACCCCTAGTTAGAATTTGCCTGGGGGAACGATTTGTAAGGCCTGCGGCGAGACCGGGTAAGCTGAAAGCGAGACTGCTCAATCAGACGAATATTCTGATGGCAAACGATAAGTTTGCCATCAGAATATATATAGGAGAACAAAACAAGATCAGAAAGATCTATAAGTTGAGAGGTTTTATGTTAGCCCAATCGGATGGAATTGCAGTATTCCTCCAAAGATACTGTCCTCAACCAGCTTTGCTGATGCCGCTGTTCACAGGTGAGCGTCGCGTCGAAACTCTTGCTTCGAATCGGCGGCCGCATCGTCGTCGAGCGCGCCAGTCTCGTACTTCTGCACCCAGACCCGCACGAGGTTGCGCGAGAGATCGTGGCGCTTAGCCAGGCCCTTCAGCGTCTCGTCGGACAGGTACTCCTGTGCGACCCGACGCTTGAACGCGACGCTGTAGGAACGGTGTCGTGCCATGGTCTTCATCCTTCGAAGACCCGGCCATCCGGTCAATCAGCCCTGTCCAATCCGTCCACCCCAAGGGGCCCACTCCAAGCGACTTGTCTGCTTCGGAGCCAGACTGCCGGAAAATCAGAAAAGCTCTTTCCGACCCAAATGCACCTCAGCCGTGAGATCGATCGGTCCTCGAAAGCGGAAGTTCGTAGACGAGCCTGGCCCCGGGTCCACAGGCCGTCGATGCCCTCACCGCGATCGCCCTCCGCCGCGTCCGCCGCTCAGCGCACCGTCGGGTCGGCGGCGAGGCGGGCGCGGATGGCCTCCGTGAGTCCGCCCTCGAAGAGCAGGGCCGAGCCGTAATGGTACTCGATGTCGAAGGGCCGGCGCGAGTTCATGGACAGGGAGGCGCTGTGGAGGGCGAGGAGGCGGCCCTCGGCGTCGAACAGGCCCGAGCCGGAGCCGCCATAGCCGTTGTTGCAGTCGTGGCGGACGCGCCGGATCGCATCCTCGCTCGGCGGATCGATCCGGTGGATCGTGCAGGCTTCGAGGCTGCTCTGCCCGGGATAGTTGGCGTGGCCACCGGGGGAGACCATGACGACCGGGACCGGCATGGATCCGGTCGGCAGATCGGGTGAGGCCGGCACCGGCTGCGGGCGCACGCCCTCGGCCGGCTCCGCCAGGTCCACCAGCGCCCAATCGTCGGTGATGTGCAGCGACATCGCCCCCGGCACGGTGCCGAGGCGCAGGGTCTCGGGGGCGAAGGCGTAGTTCCGGCCGCCGATCTGGAAGAAACAGTCGGCGATGTCGCGCGTGGGCTCCAGGTGCCGGCTGCGAAAGTTGTGGGCGTTCAGCACCACGAGGCGCGGGCTGCCGATCAGCCAGGCGGCGGCCGCCTTCCGGGGAATGCCGTCCGCCCGGCAATAGAGGACGCCGGCGCCGGGATAGCGGGCGTAGTCCGCCCCCTCCAGTTCGCGCCGGTCGTCCTGCGGATAGAGCGCCGCCCAAAGCTGCGGGCTCTTCGCCCGTCCCGCACCGCTCGAGCAAAGGCCGACGAGCCCCGCCCCGGTGAGCGCGAGGCCCAGCAGCGCTCCGCCCCCTCGGACGCGCGCCCGAGCCGATCGCTTCCGTCCACCGCTGCCCGGGCCCAAGCGCCTACTCGTCGGCGGTCTGGTGGACGGAGACGCAGATCTTCACAGCCTGCTCCAGCTTGGTGTCGCGCGGATTGCCGATATTCGCCGTCTCCTCGAGGCAGCGGACGAAATAGTCCCGGTCGAGCTGCGGCGAGAGGCTCGAGAACGCCTTGCCCATCCGGGTGGCGAAATCGACCCGGTCGGCGGTCGGGGTGCGCGACCAGCTCGCGACCGGATCATCCAGCGTCAGGCGTGCCGCCTCGGCGCGCGATGTCGCGCCGAGGGCACAGAATAAGAATATCGTAAGATTGCGAGCCATATTCAAAAGTCTTTCTTGGATCTCTCAAGCTGCTCGATCAGGTGCACCATCATTCCACCGGAGACATCCTGTCAATTGCCCGGCTGATGTTCCCCGAATTGCCAGAGAGAAGGCCTTTTTATTCCGATTTTCACAGCATCGATTGCCGATTGATCCCGATAAAAAAGTGCCAACATCCCGCAGACAGCGCGAAAGACAAATGCTTGTATGAATAGCCAGCCGATCAGTAATAAAACATTCATAAGAAGCACTATATCTCAAGATAGTCTTATGAATACGGCGGGCCCCTGGGATCAATACGGGGGCTTGTGCTGACCCGGCGAAATCAAAGGCTGTGCCCGACCGGACGGTCGACGGACGCGGCCATCAGGGTAGGAGACGTTGAGATGAACAGGTTTCTGGCTTCGGTCTCGGTGATGGCGCTCGGCGCCCTGGCGCCGTTGGGCCTGCCGAGCATGGCCGCGGCGAACGACAAGCTCGTCGAGATGGCGAAGGACGACGCCAACTGGGTGATGCCCGGCAAGAACTACGACTCGGACAATTACAGCCCGCTCAAGCAGATCAACACCAGCAACGTGAAGGACCTGAAGGTGTCCTGGACGTTCTCCACCGGCCTGCTCAATGGCCACGAGGGCGCCCCGGTGGTGGTCGACGGGAAGATGTACGTCCACACCTCCTTCCCCAACAACACCTTCGCGCTGGGCCTCGACGATCCGGGCAAGATCCTCTGGCAGGACAAGCCCAAGCAGAACCCGGCCGCCCGCGCGGTGGCCTGCTGCGATCTCGTGAACCGCGGCCTCGCCTACTGGCCCGGCGACGGCAAGACCCCGGCGCTCATCGTCAAGACGCTCCTCGACGGCAACGTCATGGCCCTCAACGCCGAGACCGGCGAGACCGTCTGGAAGGTCGAGAACTCCGACATCAAGGTCGGCTCGACGCTGACGATCGCGCCCTACGTGGTCAAGGACAAGGTCATCATCGGCTCCTCCGGCGCCGAGCTCGGCGTGCGCGGCTACCTCACCGCCTACGACGTGAAGACCGGCGCCCAGGTCTGGCGCGCCTACGCCACCGGCCCGGACAAGGACCTGCTGCTGGCCGACGACTTCAACATCCGCAACGCCCATTACGGACAGAAGGGGCTCGGCACCTCCACCTGGGAGGGCGATGCCTGGAAGATCGGCGGCGGCACCAACTGGGGCTGGTACGCCTATGATCCCGGCACCAACCTGATCTACTTCGGCACCGGCAACCCGGCGCCCTGGAACGAGACCATGCGTCCGGGCGACAACAAGTGGACGATGACGATCTTCGGCCGCGACGTCGACACGGGCGAGGCCAAGTTCGGCTACCAGAAGACCCCGCACGACGAGTGGGATTACGCGGGCGTCAACGTGATGATGCTCTCGAACCAGAAGGACAAGGACGGCAAGGACCGCAAGCTCCTGACCCATCCGGACCGGAACGGCATCGTCTACACGCTGGACCGCACGGACGGCTCGCTGGTCTCGGCCAACAAGATCGACGACACCGTCAACGTCTTCAAGTCCGTGGACCTGAAGACCGGCCAGCCGGTCCGCGACCCGGAATACGGCACCCGGATGGACCATCTCGGCAAGGACATCTGTCCCTCGGCGATGGGCTACCACAACCAGGGCCACGATTCCTACGATCCGGAGCGCAAGGCGTTCTTCATGGGCATCAACCACATCTGCATGGATTGGGAGCCCTTCATGCTGCCCTACCGCGCGGGTCAGTTCTTCGTCGGCGCGACACTGAACATGTATCCGGGTCCGAAGGGCGACCGGCAGAACTACGAGGGCCTCGGCCAGATCAAGAGCTACAACGCCATCACGGGCGCCTTCCAGTGGGAGAAGATGGAGCGCTTCGCGGTCTGGGGCGGCACGACGGCCACCGCCGGCGGGCTGGTGTTCTACGGAACCCTCGACGGCTACATCAAGGCGCGCAACTCGGACACCGGAGACCTCCTCTGGAAGTTCAAGATGCCCTCCGGCGCCATCGGCTACCCGATCACCTACACCCACAAGGGTGAGCAGTACGTGGCGATCTACTACGGCGTGGGCGGTTGGCCGGGTGTCGGCCTGGTCTTCGACCTGCAGGACCCGACCGCCGGCCTCGGCGCGGTGGGCGCCTTCAAGAAGCTCGCCAACTACACCCAGATGGGCGGCGGCGTGATGGTGTTCTCGCTGGGCGGCAAGGGCCCCTACGACGACCCGAACGTCGGTGAGTACCAGACGGCGGCGGCGAAGTAGGCGGCACGAGGAGGCCGCGCCCGCAGCGTGCGCGTGTCCCCTTCCCCCTGTGGGGAGGGGTCAGGGGTGGGGGTGGCTCCGCTGGCCTTCGTCCGTCGCGGGGCCTCCGGCCACCCCCACCGCCAACGCCTCCCCGCGAGAGTTGGGTGCGAGAGTTGGGTGATCGCATCCGCCAACGGCTTGTCCGCGATCTGCTTGCCGAACGACTGATTCCAGCACCCCGTCATCCCGGGGCCGCGCAGCGGAGCCCGGGATCCGGACACGCAGGGGAGGCCATTTCTGACGCTGTCGGCGGCTCTGGATTCCGGGCTCGCCGACGGCGACCCGGAATGACGGTGTGCCTCATCTGTGATCGCTCTGCCGCAACGGGCCGGGGAGCCGCGTCCCGGTCCCACAAGACTCCGACCAACGAGAACAACGGAAACGCTCCCATGTCCTTCGCCACAGGATGCTCCTTCGCCGCAGGATGCCTGTCCGCTGCGGTTCTTCTCGCCCTCGGCGGGGCCGCGCTCGCGCAAGGCGACACGAGATCCGCCCCCGACGACAAGACCCTGCGGGTCTGCGCCGCCAACCAACCGCCGCTCTCGCTCAAGGACGGCAGCGGGCTGGAGAACCGCATCGCCGCGGCGATCGCCGAAGCGATGGGGCGCAAGGCCGCGTTCGTCTGGTCGGACAAGGCGGCGATCTACCTCGTGCGCGACAGCCTCGACAAGAAGCTCTGCGACGTGGTGGTCGGCCTCGACAGCGACGACCAGCGGGTGCTCACGACCAAGCCGTACTACCGCAGCGGCTACGTGTTCATCACCCGCGCCGACCGCGACCTCGACGTGAAGTCCTGGTCCGATCCGCGGCTCAAGACCGTCGACCACATGGTGGTCGGCTTCGGCACCCCCGGCGAGGTCATGCTGAAGGATATCGGCCGCTACGAGGAGGACATGGCCTACCTCTACTCGCTGGTGAACTTCCGCGCGGCCCGCAACACCTACACGCAGATCGATCCGGCCCGGATGGTCAGCGAGGTCGCCACCGGCAAGGCCGACGTGGCGGTCGCCTTCGGCCCGGACGTCGCCCGCTACGTGAAGGACTCGGCCCAGCCCCTGCGCATGACCCTGGTGCCCGACGACACCACCCGCAGCGACGGCCGGAAGATGCCGCAGAGCTTCGACCAGTCCATGGGCGTGCGGCGGGACGATGCCGCCCTGAAGGCCGCCCTCGATGCGGCCATCGTCAAGGCGAAGCCGAAGATCGAGGCGATCCTGAAGCAGGACGGCGTGCCCCTCGTCCCCGTCACCAACTGACGCGGCGCCCGACGCGCTCGTCCCCGAGATCCGCTCCCTCGCCGGCGCCCCGACGGGCGTCCGGTCCAGCCCCGCCCGGCCGGTCAGCCGTCCGGCGTCATCAGGTCGATTTCATGCGTGATTCCCACGGCATCCTGGCCATCTGCCTCAGCCTCGCCGCGGTGCTGGGCGGCGTCGCGGCCCTGGCCCAGCCCGCCGCCGGCCCCCAGACCGGCTTCGTCTTCCGCAACACGGTCACGGGCGAGCAGCTCAACGTCGCCGAAGGCAAGGAGGGCGGCCGCGACACCCCGGCGGTGAAGGAGTTCTTCCAGACCGGCAAGAACGCCTACATCGACGACAAGTCCTGCCTGCGCAACGGCGAGTCCCTCTTCGCCACCTCGTGTTCCGGCTGTCACGGCCACCTGGCCGAGGGCAAGCTCGGACCGGGACTCAACGACAATTACTGGACCTATCCGGCCAACACCGAGGATACCGGCCTGTTCGCCACGATCTTCGGCGGCGCCAACGGCATGATGGGCCCGCACAACGAGAACCTGACCCCCGACGAGATGCTCCAGGTCATCGCCTGGATCCGGCACCTCTATACCGGTCCGGTTAAGGACGCCGTCTGGCTCAACGACGCGCAGAAGAAGAACTACACGCCCTACAAGCAGGGCGAGACCTTCCCCAAGGACGTCAAGGGCCAGTGTCCGCCGCTGGCGGAGTGACGTCCGAGGAAGTCACGGGCGCCATCCGTGAGCCACCACGGCGCAGAGCCGCAACACCCGATCACCCCACACGCGATCGATCAAGGAGACGACCATGCGGACATTCATCACGGCCCTGGCCCTCGGTGCGGGCGCGCTGCTCGCGCTCCCGGCGCTCGCCTATGACGGCACCAAGTGCAAGGCCGCCGGGAATTGCTGGGAGCCCAAGCCCGGCTTCCCCGAGAAGATCGCCGGCACGAAGTACGATCCGAAGCACGACCCGAAGGAACTCAACAAGCAATCCGAGTCGATCAAGGCCATGGAAGAGCGCAACAAGAAGCGCATCGAGGCCGCCAAGAAGACCGGCAAGTTCGAGTACGACGTCACCAAGCTGTCCTCGAACTGATCCCGGGATTCCTTCCGAGCCCTTCTGTTCGGGTCTTCGAGCGGGATCGACGGTCGCCCCTCACCCCGCGGGCGGCCGTCGCGTCGACCGCGATCCGGCCGGGCGACCTCCGGACGCGCCGTCCCGGGTCGCGGTCGTTCCTCCAAGGCGAACCATGATGAACCAGTTCCGCTCCGGCGACGCGATGCTCACCGATTGGCGCGAGGCGGCCGGCCGCTTCGAGACGACGGTGGGCGCGGCCGTGCTCGGACAGGCCCGCGCGATCCGCCTCCTGACCATCGCGCTCTTCGCCCGCGGCCACGTCCTGCTGGAAGGCGATGTCGGCGTCGGCAAGACCACGCTGCTGCGCGCCGTGGCCCGGGCCGTCGGGGGCGCCTATGCCCGCGTCGAGGGCACCGTCGACATGATGCCCACCGACCTCGTCTACCACACCTACCTCGCCGAGGACGGCCGCCCCCGGGTCGAGCCGGGGCCGGTCCTGCGGCAATCCGAGGACCTGTCGATCTTCTTCTTCAACGAGATCAACCGGGCCCGGCCCCAGGTCCACGCGCTGCTCCTGCGCCTGATGGCCGAGCGCACGCTCACGGCTTTCAATCGGGAGTACCGGTTTCCCAACCTCCAGGTCTTCGCCGACCGCAACCGGGTCGAGCGCGAGGAGACCTTCGAGCTTCCCGCCGCCGCCCGCGACCGCTTCCTCATGGAGATCGGGCTCGAAGCGCCCCGGGACGCCGAGGCCCGCCGGGCCCTGGTCTTCGATCCGCGCTTCCACGACACCGACGCCCTGATCGCCGGCCTCGACGGCGACGTCCTCGACCACGCCGCCCTCGCGGGCATCGCCGCCGCGATCCAGCACGGCATCCAGGCCAGCCCCGCCATCGAGGCCTACGTGATCGGCCTCTGGGAGGCGCTGGTGCGGCCGGGGCCGGCCGGCATCCGCCTGCCCGGCCTCGACATGGAGGCCCTGGTCCAGGGCGGGGCCTCCCCCCGCGGCGTCGCCTTCCTGGTCCGCGCCGCCCGGGTCCGCGCCTGGCTGGAAGGCCGCGACTGGATGGTGCCCGAGGACGTCCGGGCGGTCTTCCCCGAGGTCATGGCCCACCGGGTCTTCCTGGAGCCGATCTACGAGCTGCGCCGGGCCGCGATCATGCCCGAGCTCTGCCGGGCCGTGTTCGAGATCGTGCCGGCGCCATGACGGAGACGGCGCAACCCGACATCGTCTACCGCCCCCGCGGGCGCCTGCCCGGCACCCGCCCCGGCGCCCATCGCGGCCGCGAGGCCGGCGGCCTCGGCACCTTTCGCGATCAGGTGCCGTTCCTGCGGATGCCGGATGCCCGCCGCATCGACGTTCGCGCGACCCTGCGCGACCCCTTCGAGGGCACCGTCGTGCGCCGCTTCGAGGCGCGCACCCCGGTGGAGGTCTGGGCGCTCCTCGACCTCTCCGCCTCCATGCGCTTCACCGGCGAAGCCGACCGCATGGCCCTGGTCTCCGCCTTCTGCGTCGGGCTCGCCGCCTCGGCCACGCGGATCGGCGATGCCTTCGGTCTCATCGGCTGCGACGAGGGGGTGCGGGACGACGTGTTCCTGGCGCCCAGCCGCGCCCCGACCCGGGCCGCCGAGGTGGCGCGGCGCCTCGCGGACGCCGCCTGCACCGGCCACGGCGCCGCCGGCATGGTGGCGGCGACCCGCCGCCTCGCCGGCCGGCCGAAGATCGTGTTCCTCCTCTCCGACTTCCGCTGGCCGGAGGCGCTGATCACCGAGGTCTTCGCCGCCTTGGGCCGGCACGACCTGGTCCCGGTGCTTCTCGGCGACGCTGCCGAGGCGGAGGGCCTGCCGGACTGGGGCCTCCTCGAACTCGACGATCTCGAAGGCGCCGGGCGCCGGCTGGTCTTCATGCGACCCGCCCTACGCCGGCGCTGGATCGCCCGCGAAGCCGCCCGGATCGAGACCTTGCGGCGCCTCGCGACGGCCCATGGCCGCCCGCCCTTCCGTCTCGCCGGCCGCTTCGATCCCGACGCGGTCAGCCGCCACCTCCTCGGCGCCTGAGGCGGACCATGCGTATCCGCTGCCTCGCCCTGATCCTCGCCCCGCTCCTGTCCGGCCCGGCCGGGGCCCAGGTCCGCTCCGTCGAGGTCCGCACGCCCCGCCCGTTCGGCTACTTCCTCGGGGACCTGGTCCGAGCCGAAGTCGACCTCGTGGTCGAGCCGGGCTTCCGGCTCCAGGCCGCGTCGCTGCCGAAGCCCGGGGCGCTCACCTACTGGCTCGACCTGCGCGACCTCGACGCGACCGCGTCGGTATACGGCGGCGCTCAGCGCGTGCGCCTCGGCCTCACCTACCAGACCTTCTACGCCGCCCTCGATGCCCGCGCCCTGGAGATCCCGGGCTTCACCGTCACCTTCGTGAGCGAGAGCGATCACGGCGCCACCACCGTCAAGGCCGCGGTGCCGGCCTGGTCGTTCAACGTCTCGCCGCTGCGCGAAGTCCAGCCGCCCGCCCGGGACGACCCGCGCGACTACATGCGTCCCGACGGGAAGGTCGCCCCCGGCGATCCGCGGCCCCTGCTCCTCGGCGCCGCCGGCTCCGCCGCCCTTGCCCTCCTGGCCCTCGCGGGACTCGCCCGGGACCGGACCTGGTGGCCGTTCAGGGCCCGGCGCGGCCGTCCATTCGCCCTCGCGGCCCGCCGGATCCGAGCTCTGGCACGGTGGCCGGACCCAACGCCCCATTACCGTGACGCCCTGCTGGCACTCCATGTCGGCCTCGACACGGCAGCCGGCCGTCGGTTGCTCGCCGATGATCTCGACGATTTCCTGAGGACCCATCCGGCCTATGCGCCGGAGGGGCCGGCCCTGGCCCGGTTCTTCGCGGCTTCTCGCCGGACCTTCTTCGGTCCCGGCCCGGAGCCGGACCTCGGGGCGTTCGCCCTGGCCGATCTCGCCGCTCTCGCGCGGCACCTCGCGCACGCGGAGCGCACCGCATGATCGATGCGCTCGCCCGCTTCTCCGCCGACCATCCGGCGCTGCTCTGGCTCCTACCTCTCGCCCTGCTGCCGCTCCTGACCTCGGCCCAGCGCCGGGTCCCCGTGGCCGCCCTCGTGGCGGCCCCGCCCGACGGCCCGTCGCGGGCGATCAGCGCCCTCCTGCGCTTGTCCGGATGCGTCGCCATCGCGGGCCTGATCCTCGCCCTGGCCGGTCCCTATCGCCGGGGCGAGACCCTGACGCGGACCGGGATCGGCGCCCAGGTCTCGATCCTGATCGACCGTTCGGGCAGCATGAACGAGACCTTCGCCGGACGGCAGCCCTCCGGCGCCGAGGAATCGAAGGCCGCCGCCTCGCGCCGACTGCTCGCCGCTTTCGTGGGCAGCCGAGCTCACGACCAGTTCGCGGTCACGGCCTTCTCGACGGCGCCGATGCTGGTGATTCCCATGACCGACCGGCACGCGGCGGTCCGGGCGGCCATCGCGGCCATAGACCGGCCGGGCCTCGACTACACCAACATCGCCCGCGGCCTCGCCATGGCGCTGTCTCAGTTCGGGCCGGCCAGCCCCGCCACCTCCCGGGCGCTACTGCTGGTCTCGGACGGGGCGGCCGTGATCGACCCGCGCGTGCAGGACACCCTGCGCGCCGCGTTCACCCGCTTGCGGCCGAACCTCTACTGGCTCTTCCTGCGCACGAAGGGCTCGCCCTCCATCTCCGATCGGCCGGCGGGCGAGGACACCCCGCAGGCGGCGCCCGAGCGCCACCTCGATCTGTTCTTCAAGAGTCTGCGGACGCCCTACCGCGCCTTCGAGGCCGAGGGTGCGGAGGCGGTGGCCGAGGCGATCGCCCAGATCGAGCGGCTGGAGCGCGACCCGATCCCCTACACCGAGCAGCGTCCCCGCCGAGATCTGGCGGGGTTCGCCTACGCCGCCAGCCTGGTCGGACTCGTGGTCCTCGTCGCGGCCAAGCTGGGCGAGGCGGACCTCCGTCGAACCCGCACGTCGGCCGCCCCGGTCCTCGCCATCGCATCCGATCCCGCGAGGCGCGCCGCATGACGATGACCGCGATCCTGCCGTGGCGCACATCGCCACCCTCCCTCGGGAACCGCACCCGCACGCATCGCACGGACCTGCGCGAGGGCTGGCAGCGGTTGCGCCCGCGCCTCCTCGTCCTGCTGCCGGTCCTGTTCGCTATGGCTGCGCTGGGCTGTACCTACGGCGCTTGGCGGATCACGCGCGACAACGCCGCCATCCGGGCGCTCTCCGCCGGCCAAGACGTCGTGGTTCCGATCGGTGCCGCTCCGGCCCTTCTCCTGGCCCGTGTCCAGCACCTCGCCCGACGCGGCGCCGTGGAGGCGATCGAGCCTCTCGTCGATGCCCTCGAGCGGCAGGGCGCTGTCGAGCGCGCCACCCGTGCCCGCTTCGCCCTCGCCAATGCCCATCTGCGTCAGGCCTTCGACCACCTCGAGCGCGGCGACCTCAACCCCGCCGGACCCCGCATCACCCTGGCGCGCCAGGAATACCGGCGCGCCCTCCAGGCTCGGCCGGATTACTGGGATGCCAAGTTCAACCTCGACGTCGCCTCGCGCCTCCTGCGCGACTTTCCGGAGTTCGATCGCAAGTCCGGCGACGAACTGAAGGCCGAGCCGAAGAAGATCTGGACCGACATCCCGGGCCAGCCGCGGGGCGAACCGTGACCCCGGGCGGACTGATCCTGCGGAACCTGTCGGATGGACGCCTGCGCCTCCTCGCCGGAGCCCTCGTGCTGGTGGCCCTGGCCCTTGTCGCGCGTCCGGTTCCGTTCGCCCGCGACGGCGTCTCGGTCTTGGCGATCGTCGACATCACCGGCAGCATGAACGTCCGCGACTACGTCGGCGCCGACGGAGTTCCGACGAGCCGGCTCGACACCGCGAAGGCGGCGCTGCGCGACCTCGTCGCCGGCCTGCCCTGCGGATCGCGGGTCGCGCTCGGCCTCTTCACCGAGCGCCGACCCTTTCTCCTGTTCACGCCCATCGAGACGTGCGCCGGTTTTGCGCCGATCGATGGGGCCGTCGCAGGGATCGACTGGCGCATGGCCTGGGAGGGCGACAGTCGGATCTCGGCGGGACTGTTCCGCAGCATCGCCATGGCAGAGGAACTCGGCACCGACCTCGTCTTCATCACCGACGGGCAGGAGGCTCCGCCCCTGCCGAGCCGGGGTGGACCAGCCTTTGAGGGCCGACCCGGCGGCGTGCGAGGCCTCATCGTGGGGGCAGGTGCACCCGGTCTGTCGCCGATCCCGCGCTACGACGACCGGGGCCGCGAGACCGGCTTCTACGGTGCCGGCGACGTCCAGCAGGAGAACCGTTTCGGCCCGCCGCCGGCCGATGCCGCGCAGCGCGAGGGCTACAATCCGCGCAACGCCCCCTTCGGCGCGGCCGCTGCCAGCGGCACCGAGCATCTGTCCTCGGTGCGTGAATCCTACCTGCGCACCCTCGCCGGTGAGACCGGCCTCGTTTACGCGCCGCTCGATGGACCGCACGGCCTCAGCGCGGCGCTCAGGGGCGCCGCGACGCCACGCCCGGTTCCGGGCCGCTTCGACCCGCGCCCCGTTCTGGGAGCGGCTGCCCTGCTGCTGCTGCTCGCCGCCTTCCTCACACCCCTGCTCCGCGCCCGCGGATTCCCGACCTGGAAAAAGGCCTGATCGATGCGTCTCGGAGTTCCCGCCCTCGTCCTGATCTTCATCTCCGGGGCGGCCCTCGCCCACGGCCCGACGCCGCAGAAAGTCGACCAGAGCATCGTCATCGCTGCCAAGCCGGATGCCGTCTGGAAGGTGGTCGGCGAGTTCGCGGGCATTGGGTCCTGGCACCCGGCTGTCGCCAGGAGCGAGGGCAGCGGCGGCAACGGATCCGGCGGCCAGCGGAAGGTCACGCTCAGGGCGGGTGGCATCCTGAACGAAGGGCTCGACGAGATGAATGCCGCCGGGCGGAGCTATTCCTACCGCCTGTCCGATCCCGACCTGAAGGCGCTTCCGGTCTCATCCTACTCGGCCACCCTCACGGTGTCCCCCGAGGGCGACGGCTCCCGGGTCGAGTGGCTCGGCCGCTTCTATCGGGGTGATACCGGCAACGAGCCGCCGGAGGACCTCAGCGACGAGGCCGGCCGCACTGCCATGAACCGCTACTTCGCAGATGGTCTGAAGGGTTTGAAGGCGAAGGTCGAGGGGAACGCCGCTCCATGAAGGGGGCCCCGGTGATCGGACGACGCGCCTGGGCCGGCCTGATTCTCGGCCTCGCGCCCTGTATGGCCGGAGCGCAGACCGTCTACGTCGCGAGCCAGGGCGCCGGAACCCTGGTCGCTCTGGCGCCTGGATCCACGTCGGGCGGCGCGCCCCTCGCGGTCGGGCGCGGCCCGGCCCAGATGGCGGCCGGCCCCGGAGGGCAACTCTACCTCACCCATCCGGATACGGGCCGGGTCACGCTCGTCGATGAACCCAGCGGGTCGATTCGGCGGACCTATCCAGTGCCCGGACAGCCCTTCGGCATCGCGATCTCGGCCGATGGCGCGCAGCTCTATGTCGGCGACTGGGCCGGCAACCGGGTGATGCGGCTCTCCGCCGAAAGCGGCAAATTGGAGGGGACGGTGCCGGTCGGCCGCGAACCGGCCGCCCTCGTCCTCGACGGCCGAGGCACGCTGTATGTAGCCGACCGGGAAAGCCGGCAGGTCAGCGTCGTCAACACCACCGCGATGGCGCGCGTCGCGACGATTCCTGTGGGTGAGGCGCCGTTCGCGCTGACGCTGAGCCCGGCCGGCGACAGGCTCTACGTGGCCAACGTGCGTGGCGGCACCGTGAGCGTCATCGACACCGCCAATCGCCGGACCGTCGCGACCTTCGCGGTGGGCGGCATGCCATACGGGGTGGCCGTGAGCCCGGACGGCGCTCGGATCCTCGTCACCGACCAGCGGGCCGGAACCCTGGTCGTCGTCGATGCGGTCAGCGGCGCGACGGTGGCCGCCGTGCCGGTCGGGCGCTACCCGGAGGGCGTGGCGGTAGCCGGCCAACGGGCCTACGTCGCCAACTGGTTCTCCGATTCCGTCTCCGTCATCGATCTCACGACGCTGCGCGAGACCCACCGGATCGCCGTACCCGAGGGTCCACGCAGCCTTGCGGTTCCCCCCGGAGCCGGCCGATGAGGCACGCTGCCGTTCCTGCACCGGCCCTGCCCCTGCTCCTTGCGCTGGCCCTGGGCGTGGCCGCCTGCGACGGCGGCGAGCCCGCGCAGGAGGCGACGGTGGTGGCGACGAAGTCCGACGCTGAGGTACCGGCTTGGCTATCGCCCACCGACGGCATGGAGCCGGCGCTCTGGCTTGCCCGGCGCGAGCCCGGACAGCCGGCGGCCGGCGCACATGTGCGCAGCGACCACCTGCGTCACAGCCTGGCACGGGCCGCCGAGACCTTCATCGAAGATCCCCGCATGATCGCCAACCGCACGGTGCAACTCGGGCAGATGCTCGCCGAGGCCGGCGCACCGGAGACCTATGCCGACCTTCTCGACGGCCTCGAGGGGGCCGCGGCCCCGACCCACCGCAAGCAGCTCTACGGCGAGCTGTGCCAGCACTACTACAACACCCGACAGCAAGGATTGGACAGGGCACGGACCCTCGCGCGCCTGACCGAGCGCTACGCCGCGCAACCCGCCGCACCGGCGACCACGCCATGAGGGCGCCGCCGACGAGCATTCTCATCGCAGACGATCACCCAGTGATCCTGAGGGGCTTTCGCACCCTCATGGAGGATGTCGGCATCGACACGATCCATGAGGCGACCACCATCGTGGAGGCCTATCGGGCCTTCTATCGGCAACGTCCGGGCATGGTGATTGCGGACCTCACCTTCGGCGACCAAGGCGTTTCGGGCCTGTCCCTGATCCGGCGCATCCGCGATCTGGAGCGCCGGACCCGGATCCTCGCCTTCAGCATGCACGACGATCCCACCATCGTGGCACGCGCGTTGGAAAGCGGGGCGAGCGGCTATGTCCTCAAGGATGCGCCGGCTGCGGAATTCCTCAGGGCGTTCGACAAAGTGCGCAGCGGCGGAAGCTACCTCGATCACGACCTCGCCCTGCGAGTGGCCATGCTCAACGCCACCGCCCACCGCTCGACCGCCGTGAATCTCACGGAGCGCGAATTGCAAGTCCTCACCCTGATCAAGGAGGGAAACTCCTACCAGACAATCGCCGACAAGCTGTCGATGAAGTACAAGACCGTCGTCAATGTCATTTCGACGATACGCCGGAAATCTGGAACACACAGTTTCGCCGAGCTGATCAGCTTTTCGATAGGCGCCATTAGATAAAGCAAGATTTATTCGAACAATCGCGCTGCAAGTTCGCGAATAAATAAGACGCCATCATCTCGGCTCACACGACGCCCTGGCTCGTCGCCTGCCCCGCCCGACCCTCGCGGCTGTCTTCGACCCTCCGTCGACCAGTTGCTATCGAGAAGGCCTATTCGGCAGCGGCAAGGCCTGTCGGGCCTTCGTCCCGAGCCTTTCTTGGCGGTCCCGTCAGTGGGGCGCTGCCGATGGAAGTCTTTGCAGCCCCGATGCTGGTGGCATGGCCGCCCACCATCGGCTCATGCCCGCGCCTGAACCTCAGCGCACCCGCGGCATGACCTGCCCGGCGAAGCGCCGCATCTCGGCCTCGAACGGCTGGAATTGCAGCATGAAGAGCTCGATGCCGACCGCGTGGAAGGCGAGGATGCGGGCTGCGACAGTGTCGTAGCTACCGACGAGGCCGGCCGCCGTGCCGCCGTTAATCCCGACGTGGCGGGAGGCCGCCGCGTCGGTCTTGGCGAACATCACGCTGGCCGCATCGGCGCGCGTGCTCGCGTTCCGCCTCGCAGGCTTGCGACGCAGAGGGCGCGCTGCGCGAAAAGCTGTCCCAGGCAGCGCCCCGATGCTCGAGGCAAGCCATCCCGGCGCGGGCTTCAGCCGAGACGTGGCGAAGAGCTCGGTCGCCATGTCATGACGAAGGCAGAGGCTTCCGGCTCGTGGCCACCCACCTCTCGATGTCTCCGAAGCAAGCGTCCGCTTTCTCAGCTCGGCACCCGAAAGCAGACTTGCGGAAATCCACCCATTGCAGCCTGTCCCCTTTCGAGGGGCGACTAAAGAAAGCAGAGCTTCGCGCGAGTTAAGCCAGTTGACCGCTTTGCATCCAGTTCTGTCTTACTCGGCAGTTTATTCCATGCTTAAGAGCGGATCGGCTGAATGTTAACTGCGAAAGCAGCTCAAACGGTCAAGCTGCTGGTAGCTCGTAGCGTAGATGCTTCTTCAAGCTGAGCGTTTCGAGAGCTGCTGACCAACGAAAGCGGCGGGATTCCAAGTCTTGAGCAGCGACGGCACATGAACGCCGGCCATGGGCTTGGCATAGAGGTAGCCTTGCGCGTAATCGCAGCCCATCGCCGCAAGTTGCCACGCCTGCTCCACCGTCTCGACGCCTTCCGCCGTGACTTTCATCCCGAGGTTCCGGCCGAGGCCGATCACGGCCGCGACAATCGCCGCGTTGTCCGTGTCCCGGTCCAGATCGCGTACGAAGCTCTGGTCGACCTTGATGTGGTCGACGGGGAACTGCTTCAGGTGCGTGAGCGAGGCGAAGCCGGTCCCGAAATCATCGAGCGCGATGCTCATCCCACTGGCGTGCAGCCGTGTCAGCGTCGCGGGCACGGTCTCGGCCCCCGCACCGAGAAACACCGTCTCGGTGACCTCGACCTCAAACTGCGTCGCGGGGACCCCGAAGCGCCTCAGGACATCAAGGATCATGCCGGCCAGATCGGGCTTGCGGAACTCGGCCGCGGCGAAGTTCACCGCCACGCTCCCGAAGTCGATGCCGCGCGCGTTCCAAACGCGCATGTCGGCCGCCGCCGTTTCGAGAATCCTGTCGCCGATCGCGGTGGACAGCTCCGGATCCTCAAAGGCCGAACCGAAATAGCCCGGCGTCAGCAGCCCCCTCTCGGGGTGCCGCCAGCGGGCCAGCGCCTCGAAGCCGACGATGCGGCCCGTCGTGAGGCAGACCTTTGGCTGATAATACGGAGCGATCTGCCCAGCTAGGAGGGCGGCGCGCATTTCGGCGGCGATCCTTAGCCGGCGCAGGGCGTCGATCCGCATCGCGGCCGAGAACACGACGACGCGGTCCCGGCCCCGCGCCTTGGCCTGGGACAGCGCGATGTCGGCGTCCTTGAGAAGTTCGCGCAGGTCGGTGTGGTGATCCGGGCAGGCCGCCACGCCGATGCTGGCTTTGCAGGTCAGCGTCTGGTCCCGGATCTGCAACGGCTGGCGCAGGCGCTCGATCAGCGCTTCCGCATGCTGGACGGCGTTGGGCAGGCGCAGCGGGTCGACGAGAATGAGGGCGAACTCGTCGCCCGTGAGCCTTGCGAGCGTATCGCAGGGCCGCAGCCCGTCCCGCAGGCGATCGGCGACCTCGCAGATCACGGCATCGCCGACGTCGTGGCCGAGGGTGTCGTTCACGTCCCTGAGATAATCGAGGTCGATCAGAAGCAGGCTCACGCATGTGCCGTCCCGCTCCGCCGCCGTAAGCGCTGCCTCCGCGCGCCCACGGAACAGTTGCCGGTTCGGCAGACCCGTGAGCGCGTCGAGATTGGCCGTCTGCCACAGCTTCTCCTGCGCCAGCTTGCGGTCCGTGATGTGGAAGGTGATCCCCACGATCCGATCCGCATCGACCCGCTCGACCGACGAACGCAGCCATTGCATTCGTCCGGCGGGTGAGACGTACCGGAACTCGCGCTCATCGCGTGCGCCGCAGGTTCGAATGAAGTCCGCCATCTGCGCGCGATCGTCCGGGTGTACGAGATCCAGGAACTCCGATCGCAATTCCGCCGCCAGGCCAAGGATGTGGAGGGCATTCTCGGTTTGGGTGATCCGACCCGTCTTGAGGTTGCGCTCCCACGCCACCATCCGGCCGGCGCGCAGGGCCAGACGCAGGCGCTCCTCGCTTGTGCGCAGCGCGACGATCGCCCGTCGCTGCTCTGTCACGTCGCGCACCGCACCGACCATGCGGACGGGCCGCCCCCGCGTGTCGCGGACGACGAAGGCCTGGTCGATCACCTCCTTGTAGCCCTCGACATCGCTGCGGTAGCGGTACTCGGCCTGCCACCGATCGTCCGTGCCGTCGACGGAAGCGGCGAAGCTGGCGGTCACGCGCGCGCGGTCTTCGGGATGAATCCGAGCCGCCCAGCGCGACCAGGACGGCTTGCTCTCATCATCCGTGTAGGTGCGCACCTCGCCGGTCGCCTTGATCCAGGCGACATCATCCGACGCCACGTCCCAGTCCCAGATGCCGTCCTGCGTGGCGCGCACCGCTAGGCGATACCGCTCCTCCTGAATCCGGATGGTCTCAGCGGCCTCGTGACGCTCGTGGATGTCGGTGATCGTGCCGACCCACTCCCGGACCCGACCCGTCTCATCCTTCAGCGGCACGGTCCGTCCCAGAACCCACCGATACCGGTCCTGTGTATGGCGGATTCGGTAGGTAGCACTGCCCGCCTGCCCGGTCGCCATGGTCGCCTGCCAGGTTGCGGTGATCGTCTTCCGGTCCTCCGGGTGTACAACCTTCAGCCAGCCATCGCCGAGATAGGCGTCCGTGGCCTGACCCGTGTATGACGCCCAGCCACGGATCTCGATGATGCTGCCAGCGGCGTCCGCGCGCCAGACCATGGTCCCGGTGGCTTCGATCAGGGCCTGATAGCGCCGCACCGTCGTTTGCAGATCGGCGTCCAGCGCGACCTGTTCGGTGATGTCGCGGGACACGGCCAGAATGCGCTCGGGGCCGTGTCGGCCGCCCGCGAGCGGGCTGAGATTGACCGCCCACCATTTCGGCTGCCCCGAGGGCGTCGGGCAGAAGCCGCGGAAACTGGCGCTGCGCCCGGCCCTTGCGTTCGCGAGCGCGGCCTGAGCCGCTTCGTGATCCGCCCCGTGCCAGAACGCGAGCCACGATTGTCCGAAGAGCGGCTGGATGTCGTCGATCTCCATCAATGCCTGACCGCCGGCGCTCATGAACAGGAGGTCGCCCCCTGGATCGACGAGGGTCACACAGTCCGTGCTACTCTGGAGAAGGCCGCAGAAGAGCGCATCGAACAGCCCGTGATCGGTCGGATCCGGGCGTGGGAGGTCCGTCGTCGGATCGAGGGCTTTCTCTTCCGCGGGTCTGGAAGGCCCAACCTCCTCGGTTCCGTAGAGGTGGTAGCCGCCCCGCCCGGCGGCCTTGGCGCGATAGAGCGCCTGATCCGCGAGCCAGAACAGGCGATCGGGGTCGAGCCCATCGTCCGGCGCGCGCGCGATTCCGATGCTGAGGCCGATGCGCGCCGGATAGCCGCCGAGATCGACCGGCGCTGCGACCGCCGCAAGGAGCCGCTCGGCCAGTGCGCCCGCTTCCTCGACGCAGCCCTTCCCGGTCTGGATGATGACGAACTCGTCGCCCCCAAGGCGTGCCACCATATCCTCGGCGCGCACGACGCCTTTCAGCCGCTGCGCCACCGCGCACAGCACGCTGTCGCCGGTCTGATGGCCGAGGGTGTCGTTGATCAGCTTGAACGGGCCCAGATCGAGGCAGAACAGCGCGAAGCCACCGCCGCGCTTGGCCCGCGCGATCTCCTGCGAAAGCTGCTCGCGGAAGAGGAGCCGGTTCGGGAGGCCCGTGAGCGGGTCGTGACGCGCCATATGCGCCACCTGCCGCTCGGCCTCCTTGCGCCGAGAGATGTCTCGGATCACGGCGACGTAGCCGTCCGACGCCCCCGTCGCCGGGTCGGTGGTGAGATTGAACGAGACCTCGACCCAGACCCACGCGCCATCCTTGCAGCGGTACCGTTGCTGGCTGACGGCTTGCTTGAGCGTGTACCGCATCCCACCTATTTAAGCAGGCGTGCGAAGGCTCTGGCGTCCTGCGGATGGACGGAGTCGATCGGCTTCGTGTCGACGAGTTCCTCCGGCTCGAAGCCGAGCAGCCGTTTTGCTGCAGGCGACACGTAGCGACGCGTACCGTCGAGGTCGCAGCGGACGATCACATCAGTGGCATTGTCAGCCAGCAGCCGGTACAGGGCGGCGCTCTCATGAGCCTCGCGCTCGGCCCTGCTCATGCGCAGCAAGGTGACGGCGATCTGCGCCAAGGTCCGAAGCTGCCCCTGTTGCTCGGCCGAGAACGTACGCGGCACCCGGTCAATGATGCACAAGGCGCCGAGGTGGATGCCTGGGGCGAGCACGAGCGGCGCGCCGGCATAGAAGCGGATGTGTGGTTCGCCTGTGACCAGCGGATTTGCGGCAAACCGCTCATCACGCGTGGCGTCCCCGACCACCATCACCGCGTCGGAAAGGATCGTATAGTTACAGAAGGAGACCTCGCGCGGGGTGCTGGGCGTGTCCAGGCCGCATCGACCCTTGAACCACTGCTCCCGGTCGCCGATTATGCTGACGAGAGCGATCGGAACTCCGAACATCGCTTGCGCCGTCTGGCAGAGCGCATCGAACTGCGGCTCAGCGGATGAGCCGAAGACGCTGAGATCATGCAAAGCCTCAAGACGCCTGACCTCATTCGGATGAACCGGGTACATATGCGATCCAACGGGGTCCGATGGCACCCCCGGGGTGCCCCGCCCAGCTCCACCCGAGGACTGAGCCATTAAAGCACATTTTCAATAGTCGGACTGTTTTAATGCTACATAACAGGCCCTGCGGGGTCACAGGTGTGCGCAGCCGAAACCGTCATCCGACCGTCATGCGAATAAGAGCGCAAATTTCTTGCTCTGCCCTGAATGGATGTATTTCCAAGACCGCCGCAGGCGGTAGCGATTGGGCAAAGTTTTCAGCCTATTATCCTGAATAGCTAATTGAGACGACCGCTCATCTCCACGATGCGGTTTGGACAAACTTAGCGGCAGTGCCAACGGCAACCAGCGTGCCTCTCGCACCCGCTGAAATCCGGAAGATCCGGGCCGAGTGCCAAAACTGCCAGCCTCTCCCAAAGACGCGGATCCGCTGACACGCACCTCCAGCGGCTTCAGAAACCCACAGTCACCGGCTGCCGCGCGTATCGGCCTTGCGTTGATCGTCTAGGGCGGCTCTGCAAAGGGTTCACAGGTTGGGTGACCGCCCCCATCTGGGCGGGATGCGACGCTACGAATTGACCGATGCGCCGTGGGAGCAGATCGCCCCGCTGCTGCCTCCGCAGAAGCCGCGCACGGGCCGACCAGCGGAGGATCACCGCAAGGTCCTGAATGGGATGCTCTGGATCCTGCGCACAGGTGCGCCGTGGGCGGATCTGCCGGCCCGCTATGGTCCTGTCGGGACCGTGTCGAGCCGGTTCTACCGCTGGCGGCAGGCCGGCGTGTTCGACCGGGTGCTGCGGCGCTTGCAGGCGCAGGTGGATGCCCGGGGCGACCTCGACTGGGACCTGCACTTCGTGGACGCCACAGTGGTGCGCGCCCACCAGCACGCCGCCGGTGCGCGCCGGTCCGGCGCCATCGGGGGGTGAGGCGACGGTCGAAGGCGTCGGGGAAGCACTCGGGCGCAGCCAGGGCGGGTTCTCGAC
The DNA here is from genome assembly GCF_058782155.1 of Methylobacterium sp. FW306-05-D. NCBI lineage: Bacteria > Pseudomonadati > Pseudomonadota > Alphaproteobacteria > Hyphomicrobiales > Methylobacteriaceae > Methylobacterium > Methylobacterium sp. FW306-05-D. The sequence continues at coordinate 46,864 of NZ_JBYSXL010000010.1, read as the reverse complement.
CAAGCTGCATCTGCGCGCCGAAGGCGGCGGCAAGCCGATCGCGGCGGTGCTGACGGCCGGCGAGCGCCACGAGCAATTCGCCTTGGACGCGCTGATGGACAAGGGGGCGGTGCCACGCTCCGGCCGAGGCCGCCCGCGTCTGCGGCCACGCCGAACGGCCGGGGACCGAGGCTACTCCAGCCCGCCGGCCCGTCGCCGCCTCAGGCGGCGCCGGATCGAGCCGGTCATCCCGACCCGCAAGGATCAGCCGCGTCAGCCCGACTTCGACAAGGCCGCTTACCGGGAGCGCAACAAGGTCGAGCGGCTGATCGGCCGGCTCAAGCAATATCGCCGCATCGCCACCCGCTATGAAAAACGAGCAGCCAACTACCTCGCCATGGTCACCCTCGGCATGACCATGCTCTGGCTCACATGACTTTGCAGAGACGCCCTAGGCGTCTTTCGGCGGCTAGCTGCTGAAGGTGCAATGGAGCGGGTGACGCACCTCTCCACCGTATCCGGCGGCAGCTTAAAGCGCCTAACAAAACCGTTTGCGCTGGTTGAGGGTGATAAGGCTGGCTGCAAGTCTGGTGAAGGCCTCGTAGATGTCTGCACGTCGCTCGTAGCGGATGGGCAATCGCCGGACTTGGTTGAACCAGGCGTGGGTGCGCTCCACGACCCAACGGTGACGACCGAGTGTCTCGCTGCTCTCGATGCCCCGACGCGCGATGCCGCGGGACGATCCCCCGTGCCTGGCACTCCTGGCGGCGGAATCTGGCATCGTAGGCCTTGTCGGCGTGCAGCTTGTCCGGACGGCGTCGCGGTCGCCTGCGCCGACCGTTGCGCAGGGGCGGGATGGCATCGAGCGCCTCCGCCACCATGACGCTGTCGTGCCGTTTGGCCCCGCATAGGTGGAAGCCGAGCGGCGTGCCGCGCGCGTCGGTGACGAAGCAGCGCTTCGTGCCCGGCTTGCCCCGGTCCGCCGGGTTCGGGACGGTGGCAGGCCGCCTTTATGGATGGTCCGCCCCTCACCGGGCTGCGCCGCTAGGTTTGCAGTGTGGCTCACACGAGAGATGGAGCAAACCGATGGCCATCGCGATACTCGGGATCGATCTGGGCAAGAACAGGTGCAGTGTGGTCGGGCAGGATGCGACCGGTCGGGTCGTCCTGCGGCGTCGGATGCGGCGCGTGACGGTGCTGACCTTTTCCGCGATGCTTCCGGCCTGCATTGTCGCCATGGAGGCATGCTGTGGCGCGCATCACATGGGGCGGATGCTCGCCGCGCAAGGCCATACCGTCCGGCTGATGTCACCCGAGTACGTGCGCCCCTACGTCAAGGCGCATAAGAACGACGATCGCGACGCTGAAGCCATCGCCGAAGCGGCCACGCGCTCAACGATGCGGTTCGTTGCGCTCAAGTCGGAAGCGCAGCTGGACGTGCAGACCCTGCACCGGGTCCGTGACCAACTCGTCGGCGAACGCACGGCGCTCACCAACCAGATCCGCTCCATCCTGCTGGAGCGCGGCACCGTCGCAGCGCAAGGTCGCGCCAAGCTCGCTGCCTGCCTGGCCGAGTTACTCGACACGGAGCTGGGTGCATCGTTGACGCCGCGCATGCGGGCTCTCGTGGCCGAGGTGCGCGAGCGCTGGTAGGACCTCGACCGCCGCATCGCCGCGCTCGACGCGGAGTTCGCCGAGCAAGCGCGCTCGGACGAGAACACACGTCGGTTGACGACGATCCCGGGGATCGGCGCACTCAATGCCACCGCCCTGGTGGCGGCCATCGGCGACGTGACCGCCTTCGCGCGCGGCCGCGATCTGGATCTGGCTGCCTGCCTCGGCCTTGTACCGCGTTAGGTCACGACAGGCGGGAAGCCCAGGCTCGTTGGCATCACCAAGCGCGGCAGCCGGTATCTGCGCAAGACGCTGGTCCAGGGGGCACGCGCGGCGCTGCCCTCGTTGCGGCGGAGTGACACCCATCTCGGGCAATGGCTGCGCAGCCTACTGGCGCAGTCGCACGTCAACACGGCGGTCGTGGCCTTGGCAGCCAAGCTGGCCCGGATGGTCTGGGCGCTCCTGCGTCACGGGCGGGGCTACGACGCGGCGCCTATGGCTGCATGATCCAAGTTCGGCTGACGCAACGTGCGACGGCCTTCCGAAGTCTGCGGGCGGTGAAAGGAAGATGGCCTGACAGTCGACCGGTGCTCTGAAAGCCTCTCCGCTAAAATGGCGCTCGACGCCGACCCCTTCATGAGGATCAGAACGCGCGGATCTCCATCTTGGCCAACGGCAGCGCCGGAAGGCCGGATACGTTTATGCAGACTGCTCAGATCAAGGAATCCAGAGCCACTTGCGGACGGGGCCGGCCATACGTTTAGCTGGGACAGACGCGCTGTCCATGCAAGCCCGGTTCCAGTCGATCTCACCCGCTGCGTGCAAGCGCTCCAAGAGCACGTGAGGCAGGCGGCTCCACACGCCCGCCGCCTGCCAATCCCGCAGCCGCCGCCAGCAACTCATGCCGGAGCCGCAGCCCATCTCGGCCGGCAGCATCTCCCACGGCAGCCCCGAGCGCAGCACGAACAGGATGCCCGTCAAGGCGGCCCGGTTCTCGATCGGACGACGCCCGCCCTTCGGATGGGGCCGAGGCGGCGGGAGCAGCGGAGCGATCTCGTCCCAGAGATCATCGGGGAGAAGCGGTCTGGCCATGCCAAAACAACGCTGAAAACAACGCTCAGTGCCGTTCCGTTAGGCGCTCTAAGCGCTGATTCCCTTGATCACGCCCATGTCGAAGTTGTTGTAGTAGGCGTCAATGGACAGCAGGTGTAGATTGATATCCGCGGCCTCGGCGGCGGCACCGATCGGTGCGAGCGGTCCGACCGGGACGGGACGCGCCGGACCCGGCTGTGTCACCGCTGGCTGGATCTGCGGATTGATATTGCGGAGGATCCGCCCGGGCGGTCCCTTCGGCCAGCGCACGGAGGTGTGCCGGATGTGGCCGCTCCGGACAAGGCTGGCGCTCCGTGCTCGAGGGCCGGCGCGGCGACGTCCGGTTGCGGGGCGGCCTGCAGGGACATGACATTCTGAGCCCTCGCCTGCGAGACGATCCCGAGAAGAGCTGTGCCGGCGAGTAGTATTATGAAAATATTCCTAGTATTTGCGCGCGATATCGGTCATGGTGAACCCCATTGCGAGTGTCAGACGATCTGGCGGCCGTTGGGTCGGCTTATCATCGCCAAGCGTCCAGCAGGACGGCTCCGTCCGTGACGAGGCCGACATGCATGGCGATGATCCGCATCGCGGCATCTTCGAGATGCGGATTGGTGCCGGCCACGAGGTCGCGCGGGACCACCACCCGATAGCCGAGGTTCGAGGCCTCGAAGGCGGTGTTAAGCACGCAGCAATCGGCTAGGCACCCGTCTAGGACGAGGGTGCCCACGCCCATGTTGCGCAGGAGGAAGTCGAGGTCGGTCGGGTAGAAGGCGGACAGGCGCTTCTTGCCGGACACGACGAGGTCGCGCTCATCGATCTGCGTGACGAATTCGGTCCAGCGTGTGCCTTCGATGGCGTGGGCGTCCGCATTGCCTATGGCCCCGACATGGAGGGGGAAGACGAGACGCCATGCCGACTTGCGGCCGCCGACGTCGTCGACGCCGTCGGCCCGGAGGGTGCTGCGTACATGGATCACCGGGACGCCGAGATCGCGGGCGCCTGCATGGAAGGCATCGACCGGGGCGACGACGTCCCTGGCCCGCGGCGCCGGACAAGGGCAGAGAGGATCGTCCTCGAGATGCCCGCGGTGAAGGTCGATGGAGACGATGGCCGTGCAGCTCCGGTCGAAGAACTCGCTGAATTCCGGACCAAGGTCCCGCAACGCACCGTCGATGTAGCTCTTCATGGCGCTGGCTCCTTATCTGCGCTCGCGGTCGTAGGCGACGCCGAGGAGGGTGGGTGTCCCGGCTCCTTGAGCCGACCGGCGGCTCTGAAGACCGAGGACGACGAGGGTCGCGACGTAGGGCAGCATGTTGAGGAAGTGCGGGTCGATCCAACTCGCCCCTCCGACCTGCGCACGGAAGCGATAGGCGTCGATCAGGCCGAACAGGACGGCCCCCACCACGATCCAGAGCGGGCGCCAGCGGGCGAAGATCACGAGGGCGAGGGCGATCCAACCCCGGCCCGCCGTCATGTTCTCGATCCAAGAAGGCGTCAGCACCACGGAGATGAACGCCCCGCCGAGCCCAATCAGGCCCGAGCCCAGGATCACGTAGAGGCCGCGCAGTAGAACGACCGGCAGGCCGAGGGCATCGAGCGCCGCTGGGTTCTCGCCGAGGGTCCGCAGGAGCAGCCCGGGGCGGGTGTGGCGCAGGAACAGGGCGGCGAGCCCTGCGCAGGCCAGCGCAGCGGCGACGTAGAAGCCGCTGGCCGCCGCCGAGGCGGCCCCGGCCGCGCCGAGGGTCAGCCCGACATAGGATTGTCCCAGGAAGGCGGAGAGGCCCGACCCGAGGATCGTCATGGCCAGCCCCGTGACCACCTGATTGAGCCGCAGGCCGACCACGAGGACGGCGAACAGGCCGCCGAAGGCGCTGGCCGCCAGGACGGCGCAGACCATCCCGGCGAGGCCGGAGCCGGTCCCGTGGGCCACCATGAAGGCGGTCACGCCGCCCACCAGCATCGTCCCCTCGATCCCGAGGTTCAGGACGCCGGCCCGCTCGATCAGAAGCTCCCCGAGCGCTGCGTAGAGGATGGGCGTGGCCGAGACGAGGGCCGCCCCGAGCAGGAGTAACGTGGGATCGCCTAGGGTCATGCTGCGGCACTCCTCACGAGGCGGATGCGGTAGCGGGCCAGCGAGCCGGATGCCAGGATGCAGACGAGTATCGTCGCTTGGAGGATGGTGCTGATCGCGCCGGGAATGTGGGCTATCTGCAGGCTGAAGCCGCCGTTCAGGAGGCCGGCATAGAGGATCGAAACGAGGAGGATCGCCAGGGGCCGCCCGCCTGCGAGCCACGCGACCAGCACGCCCATGAAGCCGTAGCCCGGAGACAGACCGGTCTGGAGCCGGCCGGTGGTCGCCGAGATCTCGATCGCCCCCGCGAGACCGGCGAGCGCCCCGGACGCGCACAGCCCCGAGATGACGATCCACGCCGCGTTGATGCCGCCGTAGCGGGCCGCCTCGGGCGCATCGCCCGCGACGCGCAACTCGTAGCCCCAGCGGGTGCCGGAGTCGACCACGGCGAGCAGGGCGACGGCCGCCAGGAGAAGGGGAAAGCCCCCTTGGATCGCGCCGTAGACGGGCCCGAGCTGCCCGGCATCCAGGATCGGCGGCGAATAAGGAAAGGAGAACGTCAGCGGGTCGGCCCACGGCCCGCGCACGAGGAAGTTGATCCACAGCAGGCAGATGTAGTTCAGCATCAGCGTCGTCAGGATCTCGCTCATGCCGAGCAGCGCCCGCGGGATTGCCGCCACCGCTGCCCAGGCCGCGCCGCCGAGCACGCCGGCCCCGAGCACGAGCGCCACGGCGACGGGGTGGGACGTCTCCTCGGGGAGGTAAAGGCCGATGCCGGTTGCCGCGAAGGCCCCGAAGAAGAATTGTCCTTCGGCGCCGATATTCGTCAGGCTCGCCCGCGACGCGAGGGCGATCCCGACCGCGCAGAGGCCGATGGGCACGGCTTTGCTCAAGGTGGATTGCACGGCCGGCCAGGAGCCGAAAGCACCCCGGACCAGGGCATCGAGCACGGAGGCCGGCGGGTGATCGGACAGGACGAGGAGAACGGCCGAGAGCCCGAGGGCGAGGCCGATCCCCACGGCCACGCGCAGGGCATAGGCGGGCAGGCTCGGATCCGTCAGCCGTGGTTCGAGGCGCACACGCATCACGACGCCTCCGCCGCCGTCATGAAGCGCCCGATTTCTTCGAGGCTCGTCTGCGCGGTTTCCCGGTCGAGGACGATCCGTCCCCCGCTCATCACTAGGATGCGCGTGGCGATCGCCAGGCATTCTTCGAGCTCCTCGCTCGCCATCAGCACCGCGGCCCCGGCCGCCGCCCGAGCGATGAGGGCATTGCGGATCTGGGCTGCAGCGGCGATGTCGAGGCCGCGGGTGGGATAGCTCGCCACGATCAGATCCGGATCGCCGACCAGTTCGCGGCCGAGGACGATGCGCTGGAGATTGCCGCCCGAGAGGCGACGGATCGCTGAATCCGGCTCGGCGGCGACGCCGAACGTGTCCTGGACGGTGCGGCAGTGACGGCGGACATCCCGTCGAGCGAGCCACGCGGAGAAGGGCTTGCGGCGGTGGAGGCCGAGGAGCGCGTTGTCCTCGATGCTGAGGCCGGGTGCCAGGGCCACGCCGAGATGCTGGGCGGGGATGAAGGCGAAGCAACGGCCCTTCCGGCCGCTGGCCGTCGCGATGCGGCCGCCGGACGGGGATTTCTGCCCGCCGATCGCATCGAGAAGCTCTGCCTGTCCATTGCCCGCGACGCCGACGACGGCGACAAGTTCGCCGCCCCGGATCCTGAAGCTGACGTCCCGGACGCTGTCCGACCCGGAGTGACCGGGTACGCGCAGGCTCTCCACCGAAAGCCGTTCCGGCCCCTTCGCCGAACCGGGTCGCGGGGCGAGGGAGACGCTGCGCGTCCCCACGATCAGCCCCGCGATCTCCTCGGAGCTTCGGCCGGCGGCGGAGCCCTCGAACACGACGCGGCCGCCGCGCATCACCACCAGGCGGCTTGCCACTTGGCGGATCTCGGACAGCTTGTGGGAGATCAGGATCACGGAGCGGTTACCGGCGACGATGCGGCGAACCAGCGTGAACAGGCGTTCTGATTCCAGCGGAGAGAGCACCGATGTCGGCTCGTCGAGGATCAGGACCCGCCCGCCCTGTGCAAGGACGCGCAGGATTTCCAGTTGCTGCCGCTCGGCGAGGCTCATCCGCCAGACGGGCTTACCCATGTCGAGCTCGAAGCCGACCTCGGCCATGAGGCGCCCGATCTCCTCCGAGGGGCGCCGGCGTTGCCAGAAGCGGCCCCGGTCCACCGCGAGGGAGACGTTCTCGTAAGCGGTGAGCGACGGAACCAGCTTGAACTGCTGATGCACCATCCCGATCCCCCGGGCGACGGAGGCTGCGGGTGATCCGAGAGCCACCGGTTGCTCGTCGACCTCCACCGTCCCGGCATCCGGGAGGTAGAGGCCGCAAAGAACGTTCATGGCCGTCGACTTACCCGCCCCGTTCTCGCCGAGCAGAGCCACCACTTCGCCCGGCATGACAGAGAACGACACGTCGTCGTTGGCGACGAGCTTCCCGAAGCTCTTGGTCACGCCATGAAGCCGGCAAAGCGGCGCCGTGATCGCGTTCACCTGCAGCAGGACGGGGAAGCGAGCGTTCATTTCTGCGGGACCGAGCCCGAGACGCCCTCGACAAGCCAGCGCATCTTCTGGATGTCGGAGAGGCCGAGGGTCTTGCCTTCCGGCACGACGACGTTGCCCTTGTTGTCCTTGAGCGGCCCCTTCCAGTAGTCGAAGGTGCCTCCAGCGATCGCCGCACGCTTCTCCTCGACCAGCTTGACCGTCTCCGCCGGCACCAGCGGCGACATCTTCGCGAGACCGACGACGCCGTCATCGAGCCCGCCGTAATAGTCGCCGGGCTTGAAGGTCTTGTCCTGTACGGACTTGATGAGCCGCTTGTCGAGCTCGCACCAGTTCCAGACCGTTCCCGTCAGCACCTTGTCACCTCCGATGCCGGACATGTCGGATTCTGAGCCGATGGCGAAGGCCCCCTTCTCGATCGCACCCTGCAAGGCGGAGGCCGTGTCTTGATGCTGGGCGATCACGTCGTTGCCGCCCTCGACGAGGGCCACGGCAGCCTGCTTCTCGGCCGGGGGATCGAACCACGAGAGGGTCCACACCACGCTCACAGTGGCCTTCGGATTGACCGAACGCACGCCGAGCATGAATGCGTTGATTCCGGCGATCACCGGTGGGATCGGTTGCGCGGCGACGAAGCCGATCTTGTTCGTCTTGGTCATCCGGCCGGCGACGATGCCGTTGAGGTAGCGGCCGTCCCAGAGCTTCCCGTAGACGTTCTCGATGTTGGCAGCCGGCGCGATGGTCGGGGCGATGCCGAAGAAATGCGCATCGGGATTCTGTTTGGCGACCTTCTGGGTGAAGGGTTGATAGCCGAAGGCCGTAGCAAAGATCGTCTTGTAGCCTTGGCCGAGCAGATCCTGTTCAATCCGCGCCGCGTCGGGCCCCTCAGGCACGGATTCCACGAAGGTCGTCCGGATGCCGGCGGCTTCGAGGCAGCGGCGGGCCTCATCGTGCCGCGAGGTCCAACCCGCGTCCGCCCGCGGGCCGACATAGATGAAGCCGGCCTTCAAGGGCTCATCCGCGCGGGCCAGGGTGAGGGAGGCAGACAGGGACAGGATCGTCGCCGTTAAAATTTGAGCCCGCATCAAAAAACCCTCGCTCGCTGATTTTCATCATGTTAAAACAAGCCTCGAAATTTTCAAAGAGTTTCTATGCACAATAGTACGACAGATATGCCCTCAACATAGGCAATTCGCCTCCTCGGAATGCAGATTGAGCATTTCGGCAAAAAGACAGTTTCGAAGCAAAAGAGCGCTCAGTCGTCTCAAAAATGGGCGCCATCCCTCTTTGATGCGCTGAATCGCCCCCCGTCACGCCCTCACGACTTGGTGAAAGTCTGCTGCGACCAAGCCGTGATGATAGATTGTGCAGGTAGGAATTTTTCTTTTGGACGGCGAAACAATAGGTGGCGGGTATGCCACTAGACACGTGCAGGGAACGCGCATAACCCTCCTTTAAGTTTTAACGGTATCAAAATGAAGCCGGCAGCATTCGACTATCACCGCCCGACCAACGTGGCCGCTGCGCTGGCCCTGCTCGATGCGCATGGGGTCGATGGAAAGATCCTCGCCGGGGGGCAGAGCCTCGTGGCGGCGATGAATTTTCGCCTCGCACGCCCAGGCGTGCTGATCGACGTGAACCGTCTTGCCGAACTCAGCTACTTGCGGGTCGAGAAAGGGCATCTGTGCATTGGTGGGCTCACCCGCCACGCGGCCTTCCACCGGCCGGTGGTCGATGGGCCCCTGGGGAGCCTGCTGAGTCGGATCGTCAACCATGTAGCGCATTATCCGATCCGGCAGCGCGGGACCTTCGCCGGAAGCCTCGCTCATGCCGACCCGGCATCCGAATGGTGCCTGACTGCCACGGTACTCGATGCGGAGATCGCCGTGAGTAGCCTGCGCGGCGCGCGGAGCATCCCGGCGGCCACCTTCTTCAAGGGCACATTCACGACGGCCCTCGAACCCAACGAGCTGATCACCGAGGTCCGGTTGCCCCTTCTCGATGCGGGGTGGCGGGGCGGATTCTCCGAATTTTCCCGGCGGGCCGGGGACTTCGCCCTGGCGATGGCGTTGGCGACCCTGAAAATCGAAGGGGGTGTCATCCGCGCTGCGAAGCTCGGGATCGGCGGCGTCGCCGACCGGGCGATCCGCCTCTCCGGCATCGAGGCGTCGCTCGTCGGACGGGAGGCGACAGAATCAACATTCCGGGCGGCCGGGGCCGAGGCGAGCCGCGCCGTGGAGCCCGGGGCCGATATCCATGCCTCGTCGGACTATCGCCGCGACCTGATCGCCGTCATGGTTGCATGCGCCCTCGCGGAGGCGGCCGCGTGAGCTGGATCGGCCGCTCGCTCCCCCGCCTCGAAGACCCGACGCTCCTGCGCGGGCGGGGGCGTTACGTGGCGGACCTTGCCCAGGGCGCGGCGCATGTCCGCTTCGTCCGCAGCCCGGTGGGCCGCGGGCGCATCCTCGGCATCGAGGCGCCGGACGGCGCGCGCGTCTACACGGCGGCGGATCTCGCCGGTGTCGGCGAGATCCGACCGGTCCTGGAGCGACCGGACTACGTCGCCGTGGGCCAGCCGATCCTCCCGGTGGATCGGGTCTGCTTCTCCGGGCAGGCGGTGGCGTTCGTCGTCGCGGACGATGCCGCCGCCGCCGAGGACCTCGCCGAGCAGGTGTTCCTCGATATCGAGCCGGAGGATGCGGTGATCGATCTCGACGCCGCCCTGCTCCCGGAGGCGGCCGCGACCCATCCCGAGGCACCGGGCAACGTGCTGGTCGAGGGGCGGATGCGGACGCAGGGCCTCGATGCAGCCTTCGCCGCCGCGGCGGCCGTGATCGAGCTCGATCTGCGCTCCCGTCGGCAATCGGCCATGCCGATGGAGACGCGCGGCGGCGTCGCCCGGTACGACGCACGGGACGGGCGCACGACGCTGCACGCCTCCGTCCAGATGCCGCACATGCTGCGCACCGGCCTCGCCGACCTTCTCGACTGTCCCGAGGCGGACCTGCGGGTGATCGCGCCCGATGTCGGGGGCGGCTTCGGGCAGAAGATGTCCCTGTTTCCGGAATACGTCGCCCTCGTTTGGCTCGCCCGGCATCTGAAGCGCGACGTCGCCTGGATCGAGGATCGGCGGGAGAACTTCCTCGCCTCGGCCCATAGCCGCGATCAGGCCTTCACGGTGCGGGGCGCCTTCGACGCGGCGGGGCATCTCCTCGGCCTGGAGGCGAACCTTCGCAGCAATGTCGGCGCCTTCTCCTGCTACCCCGTCACCTGCGGGGTCGAGCCGCTGATGGCCTTCGCCGAGCTGCCGGGCCCCTACAAGGTGCCGGAATACGGCGCCCGCTCGCGCGGCGTCACCACCAACACCTGCACCATGGCGCCCTACCGGGGCGTCGCCCGACCCATGCTCACCCTGACCATGGAGCGGCTGATGGAGAGCGCCGCCCGGCGTCTCGGCCTAGACTCGGTCGAGATCCGCCGCCGTAATCTCATCGATACGTTCCCCCACCGCTCGCCCACTGGGCTCGTCTACGACGAGGGCTCCTACATCGCCGCGTTGGAGGCCGCCGTCGCGGCCGTGAACGTCCCAGCGTTCCGGCGTCGCCAGGTGGAGGCCCGCGCGCAGGGACGCCATCTCGGCCTCGGCCTTTCAGTCTTCAGCGAACGCACCGGCTACGGTACCCCCGCTTACGCGGCGCGCGGAATGGCGATCGTGCCGGGCTACGAACAGGTCGAATGCTCCCTCGACCCGTCCGGCCATGTCGAGTTGCGCATCGGCGCCTCACCGCACGGCCAGGGGCTCGGCACCGCCCTGGCGCAACTTGTGGCCGACGAACTCGGCGTCGAGCCCGGTCAGGTCCGGGTCGTCTCGGGCGACACCGACCGCACGCCCTATGGTTGGGGCACGTTCGCCAGCCGCTCCATGGTCATCGCCGGGGGCGCCTCGCGGCTCGCCTCCGCGAAGGTCGCCGCCAAACTGCGCAGTGTCGCCGCCCGCATGATGGAGGCGACGGACACCGAGATCGAACTTGAGGGCGGCTTCGCCCGGGTCCGAGGCACGAACCGCGCGACACCGATCCGGGAGGTCGCCCGCGCCGCGTACCACCGCAGCCATCTCTTCTCGGATCTGGAGGGCGGCCTGCGCCAGAACGCCTTCTACGACCCGTTCGGCACGTTCTCGAATGCCTGCCACGTCGCCCAAGTCGAGGTGGATATCGAGACCGGCGGCGTGCGGATCGAGCGGTTCCTCGTGGTCGAGGATGCCGGACGGCTGATCAACCCGATGATCGTCGACGGCCAGATCCACGGGGGCGTCGCGCAGGGCATCGCCAATGCCCTCTACGAGGAGATGATCTACGATCCCGATGGCAACCTGCTGACGACCTCCCTCGCCGACTACCTGCCGCCGACGATCCACGAGATTCCGGAGATCGAGATCATCCACATGGAGACGATCTCTGACGCTTCCCTGACCGGCGCCAAGGGCGTCGGCGAGGGCGGGACGATCGGCGCGCCTGCGGCCATCGTGAACGCCATCGTCGATGCGCTCAGCCCATTCGGCGTCGAGATCAACGAGATCCCCGCCACACCCGAGCGCATCCGCGCCGCCATCCGCTCCGCCAGGGATAGCCGGACATGACCGACAGGCTCGCGATCACCCTCGACGTGAACGGGCGGAGCTATCCCGTCACGGTCGAGGCCCGGAAATCCCTGGCTGACGCCTTGCGCGAGGATTGTGGGCTGACGGGCACGCATCTCGGCTGCGAGCACGGGGTCTGCGGCGCCTGCACCGTCATTGTGGACGGCAAGCCCGTCCGCGCCTGCCTGATGTTCGCGGTCCAGGCGGAGGGCCTAGCCGTCCGCACGGTGGAAGGTCTGGCCGAGGGCGAGGCGCTCCATCCGCTCCAGCGGCATTTCTGGGAGCAGCACGGCCTGCAGTGCGGCTTCTGCACGCCCGGCTTCCTGATGCTCGCCGCCGGGGCGTTCGAAGCCGATCCGACGATCAACGAAACGGAGATGATGGACGTCCTGTCGTCCAACCTGTGCCGCTGCACCGGATACCAGAACATCGCCAAGGCGGTGTCCCTGGCCCTCAAGGACATGCGGGCGGGCAGCTGACCATGCACAGCATCGGCCGCCCCCTCAAGCGCCTGGAAGACCGCCCCCTGCTGACCGGCGCGGGTCGGTTCGCCGCGGATATCGCCTTGCCGGGTCAGGTAACGATGCGGGTCGTGCGCTCCCCCGTCGCCTTCGGCCGCATCCTCGACATCGATGCGAGCGCGGCCCTCGATTGCCCCGGCGTGATCGCCGTCTGGACCGCCGCCGACGTGGCCGGCCTACCGCCGATCGACTTCCGCATGACCAAGGTCGACGGCCTCGAACCCTACCGCCAGCCGGTCCTCGCCCGCGACTTCGTACGCTACGTCGGCGAGCCGGTGGCGGTGGTCTTCGCTGAGGACGCCTATGCAGCCGAGGACGCGGCCGACCTCGTCTTCTGCGAGATCGACGACATTACACCCCGCCTCGACGCCCTCGGGGAACCGGGCGAATTCGCTCCGGGCGCCTCCGCGCTGCTCACGGAGCCGGCGGTTCTACGCAAAGGGTACGGGGACATCGAGGCCGCCTTCGCGCGGGCCCATGCGGTAATCGACCTTGATGTCGCCATCGGCCGTCATTCCGGCATCCCGCTTGAGACCCGCGGGGCGGTGGCGATCCTCGACGAGGATGACGTGCTCACCCTGCACGGCGCCGCCAAAGTCGTACATTACAACCGGGACGCTATCGCGCGGATGCTCGGACGGGATCCCGCCAAGCTCCAGCTCAGCGAGGGCCATGTCGGCGGCGGTTTCGGTATCCGGGGCGAGATCTACCCGGAGGACGTTCTTGTCTGCGCGGCGGCGCTGCGCTTGCGGCGGCCCGTCCGCTGGATCGAGGACCGGCGCGAGCACATGATGGCCGCCAACCATTCCCGCGACCAGCGCCACAGGTTGCGGGCGGCTGTGGACGCGCGGGGCTTCATCCTCGGCCTCGACGTCTGCTTCTTCACCGATCAGGGTGCCTACATCCGCACCCACGGCGCGACGGTCTCGGACCTCGCCGCCGCCCTCCTGCCGGGGCCCTACATCGTCCCGGCCTATCAGGTAGAGGGGCATATCCGCCTCACCAACAAGACGCCGAGCGGCACCTACCGGGCGCCCGGCCGCTACGAGACAACCTTCGCCCGCGAGCGCTTGATCGACGCCATTGCCCACCGCCTCGGCCTCGATCCGGTCGCCGTGCGACGGGCGAACCTGATCCCCGAGGCGGCGATGCCCTTCGACCGGGGGATCGATGCGCTCGGCACGCACGTCGTCTACGATTCCGGCAAGTATCACGACCTCCTGGACCGCACCCTCGACCATCTTGGCTATCCGGCCCTGAAGGAGGCCGTCGCGGCACGGCGCGCCGACGGCGAGGCGGTCGGCCTCGGCCTTGCGTTCTTTGTGGAGAAGAGCGGCCTCGGGCCCCGCGACCTCGCGCGGGTCGGGATCGCGGCGGATGGCACGGTCCGGATCGTGACGGGTGCCTGTTCCATCGGTCAGGGCGTCGAGACCGCGATGGCGCAAATCTGCGCCGAGACGCTGGAGGTGCCGATCGACCGGATGACGGTGATCCACGGCCAGACCCGCGAGATCCCGATAGGCTTCGGCGCCTTCGCGTCGCGGGTGACGGTGATGACCGGCTCGGCCGTCAAGCTCGCCGCGGAGGACCTGCTCGGCCAGGCCCGCGGCATTGCCGGGCGCCTTCTCCAGGCCGACCCGGCGCTCCTCGCCTACCGCGACGGCGCCTTCATCCATCCCGAGACCGGCGCTTCGGTCAATCTCGGCGCCATCGCCGCCCAATCGGCCGAGCGGCTGACAGGCGAAGGGCTCTTCGAGACCAGCCATATGAACTACCCCTATGGGGTGCACGTGGCCCAGCTCCGCATCGACCGCGAGACCTACGGCGTGACGGTCGAGCGCTATCTGGTCGCCTACGACATCGGGCGGGCCATCAACCCGATGCTCGTCGAGGGACAGATCGTCGGCGCCGCCGTGCAGGGCATCGGCGGCGCGCTCCTGGAGGAGTTCGTCTACGACGCGGACGGCCAGCCCCTAGCGACCAGCTTCGCGGACTATCTGATGCCGACGATCCGCGAGGCGCCGCCCGTCGAAGTGCTTCTGCGCGAGGATGCGCCGAGCCCTCTCAATCCCCTCGGCGTGAAGGGGGCGGGCGAGGGAGGGCTCACCGCCGCGGGCGCCGCCATCGCCTCGGCCGTCGACGATGCCCTCGGGCGCCCCGGCCTCGTGTCCCGCCTGCCGATCGCGCCGAGCCTTCTCCATGGCGCCTTGGGAGCTTCGGCCGGCCGATGAGACCGCCGGAAGACATCCGAGCCGATGGCGGGCCGCAGGCCCAGATCGGCCCCTTACTGCTTGTCGATGTTGAACCACAGGGTGCGCACGACCGTCGTTCCGTGATTCCAGATGCGATGCGGCCGTTGCGACAGGTAGGAGATCAGGTCGCCCGGGGTGAGGATGTAGACCGCACCGTCGACCTCCACCGTAAGGCGCCCCTCCAGCACGTAGCCGTATTCGAAACCGGAATGCGTGACCGGGCGGTCGTTGCTGCCGGTGCGCGGCTGGTACTCATTCACGGCCACGGTGACGCCACGGGCGCGGTCGTCGCGCATCAGGCGGCGGATGACATGCTGCGCCGTCTCGATGGCGGGCGGCTCGCCCGCGCGCACGACGAGCTTCTCGTCCGGCGTCGGCTCGCTCGCGACGAGATCCGACATCGTGATGCCGAGCGCGCTCGCGATGACGACCAGGGAACCGATCGACGGCGAGGCCCGGCCTCGCTCCACGAGGCTCAGCATCGACGTACTCAGGCCGGACGCTGCGGCCAGCGACTGCAACGTCATATTGTGCGCGTTCCGGGCCTCCCGGATCCGCAGGCCGATCGTAGCGAGGGTCGCCGCAGTGCTTTCGGCGATCTCCGCCGCCGTCGTAACGGTAGGCTCGTCCAGCGGGCTTTCCAACTGCGAGGTGTCTGTTCTCATTCGTCTGGCCCCTTGGGATCAACCACCGCGAGCAGGCGTTTTCGCTTGCACGATTTTTATATATATGCAAAACATATTGAGTGAAATTAAAAATTGGAATAGCGGACATGATGTCGACGCCGGCGGAAGCGATCCGCGTCATAGACAGCGCAAGTGATTGTCATGAGATACCGATCGTTGCGAGCGGCGGCAATGCGCGAGTGGTGATGTGGCCGGGAAATGGTGCGGTCTACAGGACCTTCCACCTGATTTCCCTCGATCCCTCCGGTAAGACTATTCGACTTAAGCACCAGTCTGACAGCGTATACTATATCATAGCAGGCAGCGGAGCCGTCACAGATGTTGCGGCAGGCACGACCTCAGCGCTGACCGAGGGCGCGATGGTCCATATCGACCGCGGGGATACTTACTGTTTTGAAGCGGGCGATGCCAGTGAGATGCGTATCCTCGGCGGCCCGTGCCCGGCGGATCCCGAACTCTACGCGTCCCTTCGGGCTTCGAGGTAGGTCATGGCCATCCGAGTCTTCCACCGCGACACGCCTTCGCTGCGCCTTCCCCTCATCTCGAAGGATGCCCGCTTCATCGTCTGGCCTGGTAGTGGGGCGTGGGTCGCGAACATGAACTACGTGCGGCTGGAACCAGGCGAGGAGAACGTTCCGCACGTCCACGTCGAGTCGGAGGATACGATCTTCATCCTCGAAGGCGAAGGCACGATCCAGGACTACACGAACGATATCAGTCTTCCCTTCCATGCCGGATGCGCAGTCCATGTCCCCGTGGGTGTGAAGCACGCGGTGAAGGCGGACAAGGGGGTCGGCATTGTGAGCGTCGGCGGCCCCAGTCCGGCCGACGTAGCGCTCCTTCGGAAGGTTGGGGCCCTACCGCCGGACGCGCGGGGGCCGGGCTGAGCCATGAAGGTCGCCGTTGCGCAGATCACGGGCCGTATCGGGCACGTCGAGGCCAATCGGGCCGCCAGTCGCGTGGCCATCGAGGATGCGGCCGCGGCCGGTGCCGGGCTCGTCGTCCTGCCGGAACTCATCGTCTCTGGGTATACGGTCGACCCGGACGTACTCTGCGGGGCGGCCGAGCCGCTCCAGGGCGGCACACTGGAATTGTGGTCGGGCCTCGCACGACGACACGGCATCCACATCGCGGGCGGCTACTGCGAACGCGACGGCGACCGCCTCTTCAACAGCGCGATCCTCGTCGGTCCCGACGGACTGCGGATCCATTACCGCAAGCTCCACCTGTTCGACCGCGAGAAGGACGTCTTCACGCCCGGCGACAAGGGGTTGCCGGTCGCGGACACGCAGGTCGGCCGCATCGGGCTGTGTGTCTGCTACGACCTCCGGTTCGTCGAGGTGCTGCGCGGTCTGGCCCTGGCGGGCGCCGAGATCGCGGCGGTCCCGACCGCGTGGGTCGGGGGGTTCGATCGCATCCCGCGTCCGCCCGGTGCGATGATTGGCCAAGCTCAGGGCGCCGTGCTCCAGGCCAACCTCGACCAGATCTTCGTGGCCTGCGCCTCGCAGGCGGGCAGCGAGGCGGGGACACAGTTCCTGGGATCGTCCCTCATCGCCGATCCGTTCGGGACGATCTTGGCCGGACCTCTCGACGAGGATCGGCCATCGCTGATCGTCGCCGAGGTGGACGTGGCTCGGGTTCGCTCCGCTCAGGAGCGGTCGGAGCGGATCAGGCCGCGCGCCGACCGGCGGACCGATGTCTACGGACTTCGCGTCGGCTCGGAATTTTACTGAACCGTCCCGCAGGATCCCGGGACGCAGAGGGCGCCCTCCGGGTCGATCGGGTCATAGGATGGGGATGAGTCGTGAAGATCACGCAGGTATTCACTGTCGGACGCCCGCTCCCGGTCGTGTGGGACTTCTTCCACGACATTCCCCGTGTGGCCTCCTGTGTGCCGGGAGCGGAATATATAGAGCCGAAGGAGGAAGGACGGCACGCGGGCCGGGTCACGACCAAGGTCGGGCCGTTCCAGGCGAGCTTCGAGGGCGAGGCCGATGTTGCCTACGACGCCGCCGCCCATTCCGTCACGGCCAACGGCAAGGGTGTCGACCGCAAGGGTGCGAGCCGCGGCAAGCTGGCCATGACCTGCACCTGCGAGGCGGCCGGCGACGCGACGAAGGTCACCGTCGACGCCGATATCCAGCTTTCGGGGCCGATCGCGCAGTTCGGGCGGACCAGTCTCTTTAACGAAGTGGCCGGCGTCCTCATCCAGAGCTTCGTCCAGAATGCGGAGGCGCAACTGACCCAGCCCGCCCCCGCATCGCCTGCGTCGGGTGCATCGGAGCCCATGGCAACCGCATCGTCCGCCACAGCCATCCCGGCTGCCCCCAAGCCCGTAAGCGGCCTCTCCCTGCTTCTGGCTGCCCTCAAGGCGTGGCTCGGCTCCCTATTCCGTGGGAAGGAGACAGGCCGGAACGCCTGATCCAGCTCGGTTTAATTTTCAGCCTAATCCCCTTCGCCCGATCCGAGCGTCGATCCCCCCGGGATCGCGCCAGCGAAGCTTTGCCCGAGTGTTGTACCGAAGGAGTCATTTTCCATGAAGCTCGTTGACCTGTCGCATCTTATGAATGTTCACACGCCTGGATGGGTCGGTTACGCCGGCAACAAGATGTACTATGCGCAGAATTTGCAGACCAAGCAGATCGTCGCGCAGCGCATCGACACGGCCCTTCATGTCGGCACGCACATCGACGGCGCCATGCACGGCACCGACGGCATGGGCGACATGGCCTCCTATCCGCTCGACTTCCTCGTGGGGCCGGGTGCCGTGGTCGATGTGTCCCAGCACATGGACGACTGGGCCGTCATCACCCCCGAGATGATCGAGAGCGCTCCTGTCGAGGTGAAGGAGGGCGACATCCTGATCCTTCACACCGGCTGGCACCGCTACTGGGAGGGCAAGCCGCAGCAGGATCTCGTTCGCTACTTCTGCATGCACCCCGGCGGCAAGATCGAGCTGCTCGAATGGATGTTGAAGAAGAAGATCAAGTGGTTCGGCATCGATTGCGGCTCGGGCGACCACGCCATGAACACGTCGATCCGGCACATGCGTCCCGACCTGGCCAAGCGCTTCGAGCAAAAGGTCGGCATGACCTGCGACCAGTTCTTCGGCGATTACAGCTACACCCACAAGCGGTCGGGGCGCGCCGTCACCGAGGAAATCTTCCCCTTCCACGCCTACGCTTTCCAGGAGGGTTTGATTCACGCCGAGAACGTCGGCGGCGATATCGAACTGATGCTGAATAAGCGCTCCATCATCGGCGCCTTCCCCTGGCGCTATGACGGACTGGAAGCCTGCCCCTGCCGGATCGTCTGCTTCGAGGGCATGGATGAAGCGGTAGAGGCTGTCGGCGACGCGGCGAAGGCAGTGCTCGGTCCGCGCAGCATCGCCGCTGGGCTCATGAGCGGAGGGCCGGACGGCCGCTGAGACTCGACGGGTGCCCGGCTCGTGCGTCGCGCAGAGCCGGGCAAGAGCGCCGGAGGCTGCCATGCATTCATTCATCAGACTAGCTGCTCGCTCATTCGCACTTTTCCGGCGATCTGCAGCTTCAAATTCTATATTTGATGAAGACTGCACGACGATACTATAGATTAATTTTCATATTAGGCGTCTACATAATGTAAAATTGTGACATTTTCGTTTCTATGATACGGCTCTTAATAGCAAAATATTCCGGGCGCAAACGATTGCAGCGATCTGCTCGACAACGTCTTGTGTGGATGGTTCCCGCATTGCAAGTGGTGAATTGAGGTTCTGACGCGTTGGTCGGGTGCAGTCTTGTGTCCGGCCTGTTGATGCAGTCGTACAGGGTGACCGCTTGCCCTGATGGTATCCGCGAGCTGGGTCCCACTCTGCTTTGCGGGCTCTGACGCCCTAGACATTCAGCGGGGTGTCCCAGCTCCCGGTCTGACCGGTTCGCCATCAACTCGCATCGTCCTCGCAACCTGGAAAAACCTCCGCGTCGTGCTGTCAGGCGGCCGTAGCCACGGGTGCGCGGTAGGTGCCGCCGCGGGTCATGATCGCCCAGGCGACCCGTGCGGTGCGGTTGGCTGCCGCAACGGTCACCACGCGGACCGGCTTGCGCTGGAGCAGCGCCGGCAACCGTGGGTCGACCGATTTCGGCGTCGCCTTCGCGCGGCGGACCAGAGAGGTCATGCCGACCACGAGCAGGCGGCGCAGATAGCGGTCGCCCCTGCGCGAGATCCGACCCAGGCGTTCCTTGCCGCCATTGCAGTTCTGCAGCGGTGTCAGCCCCAACGAGGCTGCGAACTGCCGACCGGAGCGGAAGCGCTCGGGCTCGCTCACTGAGGCTGCCAGCGCCGTTGCCGAGACGATGCCGACACCGGGGATCGTCGCCAGGCGCTGCGACAGGTCGCTGTCCCGATGCCAGGCCAACAACTCCTTCTCCAGCCGGGTGAGTTGGAGCTGCAAGGCGCCGATCTGATCGGCCAGTCCGGTCACCACGCGCTGGGCCAGGGACGGTACCTCGGCCGCGTCTCCGGCCGAGAACCGGGCTGCCAGTGCGAGCGCATGGCGTAGACCACGCGCCATCTCGATTCCGAACTCGGCAAGCAGGCCGCGGATCATGTTCACCAACTGCGTGCGTTGCTTGACCAGCAGATCGCGCGTCCGGTGCAGCGCCAGCGCCGCCTGCTGCTCGGTCGACTTCACCGGCACGAAGCGCATGCTGGGGCGCGTCACCGCCTCGCAGATGGCGGCGGCATCGTTCGCATCGGTCTAACCGCGCTTGACGTATGGCTTCACGTAAGCCGGCGGCATCAGCCGCACGTCATGGCCGAGCCTCATCAATTCCCGGGCCCAATGGTGGGACGTTCCGCACGCCTCCATGCCGACGAGGCATCGCGGCAGCTTGGCGAAGAACGGCACGACCTGCGGCCGCCTCAGCGCCCTGCGAACGACGACGTGCCCAGCTGCGCCAACGGCATGAACCTGGAAGATGCTTTTGGCCAGATCGATGCCGACGGTAGTGATCTCCATGGGGATGGCTCCTACATCTGCGTCGCTGCGACTTCGACAGCAATCACATCTTGGCACCGAGATGCCGTCAGTTGGAGCGGGAGCCATCCACTTCATCTGCTTCGCGGCCGCTTGGCCGGCGATGACCTCCGGCTGAGTCGGGGGGTCTTCGGATTGTCGGCTTTCGGGTAGCGAAGTGGGAAGGGGACGTGCTCCGGAGACACCGCGCGGTGGCTCGCAGCACGCGAGACGCCTCCGCCCTTCTCATGACGCGGCCAGCAAGGCCTCCGGCTTCCCTCGGCGGAAGCCCGCGCCGGGATGGCTCGCCTTGAGGAGCGGCCCGGTGCCCGGGAACAGCTTCTCGCGCAGCGTGCCCTCCGCGTAGCGGGTCTTGAAGGCGCCGCGCGTCTGGAGTTCCGGGACGACGAGGTCGACGAAGGCTTCCAGGGTTTCGGGCGCCACCGCGCGGGTCAGGTTGAAGCCGTCGGCGTCGGTGGCCTCGGCCCAGGCGACGAGTTCGTCGGCGACCTCGGAGGGCGCGCCGACGATGAAGGGCGCGCGGGCGCCGCGCGGGCCGAACTCCGCGAAGTCGGCTCGGGTGAAGGGCCGCTCGCCGCCTTGCGTCAAGTTCTCCACCAGGGACTGCATGGCGTTGGTCTTGACGTAGGCCAGGGCCTCGTCGGGACCCAGGGCCGACAGGTCGATGCCGGTCCAGCCCGAGACCAGGGCGAGCTGACCCTCGACGTCGATGTAGCGCGCATATTCGTCGCGCAAGGACAGGGCCTCGGCGCGGGTCGGCGCCACGATCACCGTGGCGCCGAGGAACATGCGGATGTCGTAAGGGTCGCGCCCGGCGGCGCGGGCCGCCTCGCGCAGGTCGCGCACGGCCTTGGCGGCCAGGGGCTTCGTCTGGCCGTTGAGGAAGACGGCCTCGGCGTGGCGCCCCGCGAAACGCTTGCCCCGCCGGGAGGTGCCCGCCTGATAGAGCACCGGCGTGCGCTGGGGCGAGGGCTCGGCGAGGTGGCGGCCGTCGACGCGGTAGTACGGCCCGTCGTGCCGGATGCGGTGGACCCGGGCCGGGTCGGTGAAGACGCCGCCGGCCCGGTCGCGCCGCACGGCGCCCACCTCCCAGCTGCCCTCCCACAGCTTGTAGGCGGCCTCCAGGAAGTCGTCCCCCGCCTCGTAGCGGGTGTCGTGCGCCCGGGCCGTGTCCTGGCCCATGCCGCGGGCGCCGCTCTCGAGGTAGCCGGTGACGATGTTCCAGCCGACCCGGCCGCCGGTGAGGTGATCGAGGGTCGTGATCCGCCGGGCGAAGGGATAGGGGTGCTCGTAGGTCAGGTTGGCGGTGACGCCGAAGCCGAGATGGCGGGTCGCCTGCGCCATGGCGGGCACCACCAGGAACGGATCGAGGTTCGGCGCCTGGGCGGCCCGTGCCAGGGCCGCGTCGGCGGTGCCGCCGTAGACGTCGTACTGCCCGAGCACGTCGGCGAGGAAGATTCCGTCGAAGAGGCCGCGCTCGGCGGTCCGCGCGAGGTCCACCCAGTAGTTGAGGCTGTTGTAGGCGCTGCCCGTGTCGCGCGGGTGCCGCCACAGGCCGGCCCAGGTGTGGCCCGGCGAGGCCATCTGGAAGGCGTTCAGCCGCAGTTCTCGGCGCGTCGTCATCGAAGGATCCGTCCTGGAGGGGGCGAAGGTCAGGGTATTGGCCCGGGTCTTCCGGTCAACAAGAACCTTCTTTTTCTCCTGGCCTTCGCAGGAGTAGGATCGTTCATCCATAGATGATCTCAGAGATAGACGTCCCAAACTCGCGTGATATCGCGGTCATTCTGGCATGAAGACTTGAGTTTCGAGCGATAATGCCGGATTCCAACGGCTGCTGTCGCGCCTGTTCCGCCGGTTCGAGCGCGGCCCAGGACGGGATTGCAGGATCATGTCGCAGACGGATGCGGGCTGGGGTGCCGGCCCGAGCGCCCGCTACGAAGACCTCGCCGCGCGCTTTCGACCGGCCTTCGCCGAGATCCGCGCCACCGCCGTGGCGCGGGACGGCGCGCGTCGCCTGCCGCATGCCGAGATCGGCTGGCTCAAGGAGGCGGGCTTCACCACCCTCCGCCTGCCGGAGGCGGCGGGCGGGCACGGGGCGAGCCTGCCCGAGCTGTTCAACCTGCTGATCGAGCTGTCGCAGGGGGATTCGAACGTCACCAACGCGCTGCGCGCCCATTTCGGCTTCACCGAGGACGTGTTGTGCTCGAGCTCGCCCGAATGGCAGGCGCGCTGGACCGCGCGGATCGCCGCCGGCGAGACCATCGGCAGCGGCGTCTCCGAGACCGGGGAGGCCAAGGTCGGCCGGTTCGACACCATCCTGCGCCGGCGCGGGGCCGAGCGGGTCGTCGACGGCCGGAAGTTCTACACCACCGGCTCGCTCTTCGCCGACTGGATCCACCTCTCGGCCCAGGACGAGGACGGCGCCCCCGTGGTCGCGGCGGTCTCGACCCGGGCCCCGGGCGTGGAGATCGTCGACGACTGGGACGGATTCGGGCAGGCGCTGACGGCGAGCGGCACCGCGCATTTCACCGGGGTCGTGGTCGAGCCCGACTGGATCAAGCCGGACCCGGCGCGCTTCCCCTACGCCATGGCGTTCTTCCAGCTCGTGCATCTGGCGACGCTGGCCGGCATCGGCCGGGCCGCGGCCGAGGACGTCGCCCGGCTGGTGGCCGAGCGCCGGCGCGTCTACAGCCACGGCAATGCCGGGCGCACGGCGGACGACCCGCAGGTCCAGGCCGTGGTCGGCCGTGTCCGGGGCAACGCCTACGCGGCCGGCGCCATCGTGCTGAAGGCGGCCGAGGCGCTGCAGCGGGTGTTCGAGGCCCGCCGCGCCGGGGCCGATGCGACGGGCCCGGCGGCGCTCGCGGATGTCGAGGTCAACCAGGCGGTCACGGTGGTGACGAACCTCGTGCTGGAGGCGACCACCGGCCTGTTCGACGCGCTGGGCGCATCGGCGGTGAAGGAGGGTCTCGGCCTTGACCGCTACTGGCGCAACGCGCGCACCATCGCCTCGCACAATCCGCGGATCTACCGCGACCGCATCGTCGGGGCCTTCGCGGTCAACGGGACCGCGCCGCCGCGCGAGTACCGCGTCGGTTCGGCCTGAGGGCGGCCCGCGATGCCGGCCCGCTCCGACCGCATGCGCCTCGGCGCCTTCCTGTATCCCGGCGGGCACCACGTCGCGGCGTGGCGCCACCCGTCCGCCCAGGCCGATGCCGGGGTCAACGCCGCCCATTACCGGCGGATCGCCAGGACGGCGGAGGCGGCGAAGTTCGACCTGATCTTCCTCGCCGACGGCGTCGCGGTCCGGGGCGAGGACATCGACGCCCTCAGCCGCACGGCGATCCGCTACGTCGGGCAGTTCGAGCCCCTGACCCTGCTCTCCCACCTCGCGGCGGTCACCGAGCGGATCGGCCTCGTGGCCACCGCCTCCACCACCTACAACGAGCCCTTCCACGTCGCCCGCAAGTTCGCCTCCCTCGATCACCTCAGCGAGGGCCGGGCCGGCTGGAACCTCGTGACCTCCGCCGATCCGCGCGAGGCCTGGAACTTCAGCCGCGAGAGCCACCTCGCCCATGCCCACCGCTACGCCCGGGCGGAGGAGTTCGTCGACGTGGTCCGGGGCCTGTGGGATTCCTACGCGGACGACGCCTTCGTGCGCGACCGGGACTCGGGCCGGTTCTTCGACCCGGACCGGCTGCATCTCCTCGCCCACGAGGGCGCGCACTTCTCGGTGCGCGGGCCCCTCAACGTGCCGCGCCCGCCGCAGGGCCACCCGGTCGTGGTGCAGGCCGGCTCCTCCGAGGCCGGCAAGGCGCTGGCCGCCCGCACCGCCGAGATCGTCTTCACAGCGCAAGTGACCCTGGCGGACGCGACCGCCTTCTACGCCGACGTGAAGGGCCGCATGGCCGGCTTCGGGCGCGACCCGGATCACCTCAAGATCATGCCCGGCGCCTTCCCGGTCGTGGGGCGCACGGAGGGCGAGGCCCAGGACCGCTACGGGGAATTGCAGGATCTGATCCACCCCGTGGTCGGCAGATCGCTCCTCGAACAGCTCGCCGGCGCCGACCTGTCGGCCTATCCGGACGAGGCCCCGGTGCCGGACCTGCCCGAGACCGAGGGCGGCAAGAGCCGGCAGGCCCTGATGCTGACGCTGGCCCGGCGCGAGGGTCTGACCATCCGCGAGCTTTATCTGCGCATCGCCGGCGCCCGCGGGCACTGGACCCTGGTCGGCACCCCGGACCGGATCGCCGACGCGCTGCAGGAGCGCTTCGAGGCCCACGGCGCGGATGGCTTCAACATCATGCCGCCGACGCTGCCCGGCGGCCTCGACGACTTCGCCACCCTGGTGATCCCCGAGCTCCAGCGCCGCGGCCTGTTCCGCACGGACTACGAGGGCCGCACCCTGCGCGAAAACCTCGGCTTGCCGCGGCCGCCCCATCGCCATCCCGCCAGCGCGATCCGGGCGCCGACCGCCCCGTGATCCCTTCCTCCTTCCCGCACCAGGACCTTAAGCCCATGACGATCCGACTGCGCCGCCGCCACGCCTCTCCCACCCGCCGCATCCTCCTCGCCCTCGCCTGCGCGGCCCTGCTGCCGCTGGGCGCGGCCCGGCGGAGCGAGGCCGCCGAGGTGACGGAGGTTCGCCTCGACTGGGCGACCTACAACCCGGTCAGCCTCGTCCTGAAGGAGAAGGGCTTCCTCGAATCCGCCCTGAAGGAGCGGGGCATCGCCGTGCGCTGGACGCAGTCGCTCGGCTCGAACAAGGCGCTGGAATTCCTGAACGGCGGGGCCATCGACGTCGGTTCCTCGGCCGGCGCCGCTGCGCTGCTGGCGCGCCTCAACGGCAATCCGGTCAAGGCGATCTACGCCTACTCGCAGCCGGAATGGACCGCCCTGGTGACCACGAAGGACAGCGGCATCCGGACGCCCGCGGACCTCAAGGGCAAGCGGATCGCGGTGACCCGGGGCACCGATCCGCACATCTTCCTCATCCGCGCCCTGCAGGGCGCCGGGCTCACCGAGAAGGACGCCAAGCTCGTCCTGCTCCAGCACGCCGACGGCCGCACCGCCCTGGAGCGCGGCGACGTCGACGCCTGGGCCGGCCTCGACCCGATGATGGCGGCCTCCGAGATCGAGGGCGGCACCCGCCTGTTCTTCCGGGACCCGGCCGCCAACACCTGGGGCGTCCTCGACGTGCGCGAGGATTTCGCCAAGGCCCATCCGGACCTCGTCCGCATCGTCATCGCCGCCTACGAGCAGGCGCGCACCTACGCGATCGCCAACCCGGAGGCCGTCACGCGCGCCCTCGTGGCCGCGACCAAGCTGCCCGAGGCCGTGATCGCTCGCCAGCTCGCCCGCACCGACCTGAGCCGGCCCGAGATCGGCCGGGTCCAGGCCGAGAGCATCCGGGCGGCGGGTGTCGCGCTCCAGCAGGCCGGCGTGATCCCGGCGCAGACCGACGTGGCGGCGGCCGTCGACGGGCTGATCGATCCCCGCTTCACCGCCGGGTCCGAGCGGTGAGCGCGGGCGCCGCGTCGCCGCTCCTCGCGTCCGGCACGGGAGGCGACGGCGCCGCTCGGGCAACGGCCGGGCTGAACCGGTCCTGGCGACGGGGTGCCGGGCGCGCGGGCGGCCGGCTCGTCCTCGGAATCCTGATCCCCCTGGCCCTCGCCCTGGGCTGGGAGCTCGCCATCCGGTCGGGCCTCGCCCAGGGGCGGCTGCTACCGCCGCCGAGCCGGGTCCTCGGCACGCTGCTGGCGCTGGCCCAGACCGGCGACCTCCGCCTGCACGTCCAGGCGACGCTGCTGCGCGTCGCCCTCGGCTTCGTGGCCGGCGCCGGGGCGGGCATCCTCGTGGGCGCCCTCACCGGCACGCTGCCGCTGGCCCGGCACCTCCTCGACCCCAGCCTGCAGGCCCTGCGGGCGGTGCCCTCGCTCGCCTGGGTGCCGCTCTTCATCCTGTGGCTCGGCATCCTCGAGACGCCGAAGGTGGTGCTGATCGCCGTCGGGGTGTTCTTCCCGGTCTATGTCGGGGTCTCCGGCGCGATCGCGTCGGTGGATCGCAAGCTCGTGGAGGTCGGGCGCATCTTCCGCCTGTCGCGCCTCGCGCTCGCCCGCCGCATCCTCCTGCCGGCGGTCTTGCCCGGCACCCTGGTGGCGCTCCGCACCGGCCTCGGGCTCGGCTTCCTGTTCGTGGTCGCGGCCGAGCTGATGGGGGCCTCGGAGGGGCTCGGCTACCTCCTGGTGGACGGCCAGCAATTCGGCAAGCCGGACCAGATCCTGGCCGCCATCCTGGCCTTCGCCGTGCTGGGCAAGCTCGCCGACGGCCTCCTCGTCCTGGCGACCCGCCCGCTGCTGCGCTGGCAGGATGTCGGCCGCGGCGTCCTCTAGAGTGTTCTTCCGGACCGACCACATGCTGACGATCCAGGACCTCTCGAAGACCTACGCGGACGGGACGCGGGCGCTCTCCGGCCTGACCCTCTCCCTCGCGCCGGGCGAGATCGTCGCCGTGTTGGGCGGCTCGGGCTGCGGCAAGACCACCCTCCTGCGCCTCGTGGCGGGCCTCGACACCGCGACGGCGGGTTCCATCCGACTCGACGGCGCCACCATCGACGGCCCGCATCCCGGCCTCGGCCTCGTCTTCCAGGAGCCGCGCCTGCTGCCCTGGCTCAGCATCGCCGAGAATGTCGGGTTCGGCCTCGCCGACCGGCCGGCGGCCGAGCGCCGGGCCCGGGTGGCCCGCGCCCTCGCCCGCGTCGGTCTCGCCGACCATGCGGGGCGCTGGCCGCGCGAGCTCTCCGGCGGCCAGCAGCAGCGCGTCGCCATCGCCCGGGCCTTCGTGGCCGACCCCCGGGTCCTGCTGCTGGACGAGCCCTTCTCGGCCCTCGACGCCGTCACGCGCGAGGACCTGCACCGCCACCTGCTGGCCCTCTGGGCCGAGACCCGCCCGACCATCCTCCTCGTCACCCACGACGTCGCCGAGGCCGCCGCCCTGGCGGACCGGGTCGTGGTCATGCGCCCCCATCCCGGCCGCATTCACGAGACGGTCGCGCTCGATGCGCCTCGCTCCGGGGACGCGGCGGCCCAGGATCGGACCGCACGCACCCTACGGGCCCTGCTGGACCAGTCCCTCGCCGCGCCCCCGCGTCCGGTGGCGCAGACCGCCTGACCGGCGCGGCCTACCAGCTCGTGAGCACCGCCCCGCCGAAGGTCGTCTCCACGAAGGCCTTGGTCTCGGGCGTGCGGTAGCTCTCCACCAGGGCCTTGACCCAGGGCTTGTCCTTGTCGGCCTCGCGCACCGCCAGCATGTTCACGTAAGGCCCCTTCGGCTCCTCCTTCAGGAGCGCGTCGGAGGGCTTGAGGCCGGCGGGCGTCGCGTAGTTGGTGTTGACCGCCGCGGCGTCCACGTCGTCGAGGGCGCGGGGCGTCTGGGCCGCATCCACCTCGATGAAGCGGAGCCTGCGCGGATTCTCGACGATGTCGGCCACCGTCGGCGTGAACCCGGTGCCGGGGCCCAGCTTGATCACGCCCTTGTCCTGCAGGAGGAGCAGTGAGCGCCCGCCATTGGTCGGGTCGTTCTGGATCGCCACGGTGCCGCCGTTCGGCACCGCGTCGAAGCTCCTGTGGCGCTTCGAATAGATCCCGAGGGGGAAGTTCACCGTGAGGCCGACGCCGGTGATCCGGTAGCCTCGGTCGGCCTTCTGGTTGTCGAGGAAGGGCTGGTTCTGGAACGAGTTCGCCTCGATCTCGCCGGCCGCGAGGGCCTCGTTCGGCACCACGTAGTCGGAGAACTCGATGATCTGGAGGTCGAGCCCCCGCTTGGCCGCGAGCGGCTTCACCGCCTCGAGGATCTGCGCGTGCGGCCCCGGCGTCGCCCCGATGCGCACCCGCGTCAGGGCCTCGGCCGTGGCCGGACCCGACAGGAGCGGGGCGGAGGCGGCGAGGAGGGCGGCGAGGGTCAGGGCGCGCAGCATGGCGGATCGTCCGGGTTGGCGGCGGGAGGTGTGCGAAGGGGCGCGTCAGGCCGGCCGGATGCGCCGGTTCAGACGCCGGGCCAGGCCCTCGCCGACGGTCTGCACCGCCTGGACGAGGACCACGAGGACGACGACCACGGCCAGCATCATCTCGGGCCGGAAGCGCTGGTAGCCGTAGCGGATGCCGAGGTCGCCGAGGCCCCCGCCGCCGACGGCGCCGACCATGGCCGAGAAGCCGAGGAGGGAGACCACCGCCAGGGTCAGGCCCGACACGATGCCGGGCAGCGCCTCGGGGACCAGCACCTTGGCGATGATCTGGCCCGGGCTCGCCCCGAAGGCGCGGGCCGCCTCCACGAGGCCCGGATCGACCTCCCGGATCGCCGCCTCGATCAGGCGCGCCAGGAAGGGCGTCGCCGCCACCGTGAGCGGGACCGTGGCGGCCAGGGTCCCAATGGAGGTGCCGGCGATGAGCCGGGTGAAGGGGATGATCGCCACCACCAGGATGATGAAGGGCGTCGAGCGGGTCGCGTTGACGACGAAGCCCAGCACCGCGTTGGCGATCGGCGCGGCGAGGAGTTCGCCCCGCCGGCTCGTCGCCAGGAAGATCCCCAGCGGCAGGCCGAACAGGGTTCCGAGGGAGGCGGCGAGCGCCACCATCGTGAGGGTGTCGCCGGTGGCCTGGACGAGGAGGCGGATCAGCTCAGGCGACACGGGACGCCTCCTGGGCCGGCGGCAGATATCCCAGGACCTGACTCGCGATGCCGTGCTGCGCGAGGTAGGCCCGCGCCCGGGCCGCCACGTCGGGCGCCGGCGGCAGCCCGACCGCCAGGGAGCCGAACGGACGTCCGCCGATCTCGTCCACGGTGCCGGCCAGGATCGCGGCCTCGATGCCGGTGTCGCGGGCGAGCCGCGCCAGGATCGCGCTGCCGTCCGGGGCATCCTCGAAGGCGATGCGCAGCACCACGGTCGCGCCCGGCCGTGCGCCGGGGCCGATCCGCGCCGCCAGGATCGGGGGCAGCCCGTGGCCCATCTCCCCGGCGAGGAGGGAGCGCGTGATCTCGGCCCGCGGCCGGGTGAAGACGTCGAAGGCCGAGCCCTCTTCGACGATCATGCCGTGCTCGATCACCGCGACCCGGTCGGCCACGGCGCGCACCACCGACATCTCGTGGGTGATGAGCACGATGGTGAGGCCGAGCTCCCGGTTGATGCGCGCGAGGAGCGCCAGGATCGAACGGGTGGTCTCGGGGTCCAGGGCCGAGGTCGCCTCGTCGGAGAGCAGCACCTCCGGCCGGGTCGCCAGGGCCCGGGCGATGCCGACGCGCTGCTTCTGGCCGCCCGACAGCTCGGCGGGATAGCGCCCGGCCTGGTCCGTGAGCCCCACGAGGGCGAGAAGCTCCGCGACCCGCGCCCGGATCGCGGCCGGCGCCCAGCCGGCGATCTCCAGGGGCAGCGCGACGTTGCCGGCGGCGTCCCGCGACGCGAGCAGGTTGAAGTGCTGGAAGATCATGCCGACCCGGGCCCGCAGGGCGCGCAGCTCCCGCGCGCGCAGGGCCGACACCTCGGCATTCCCGACCCAGACACGGCCCGCACTCGGCCGCTCCAGGCCGTTGATCAGGCGGATCAGGGTCGACTTGCCGGCGCCGGAGCGCCCGATGACGCCGAGGATCGACCCGGCCGGAACCGCGAGGTCGATCCCCTCCAGGGCAGCGACCGACGGCCCCTTGCGCCGGGGCGCGTAGGTCTTCGAGACGGATTCGAAGCGGATCACCGCCTCGGCGGGGTGGCTGGTCGACGGCATGGACGGGATGATCCGCGGCCCGGTCCCGCGCTTGCCGATCTCGGGAGCCGGAAGACGAGAGCAGGTCTCTTGAAGCACAGGAATGCGCTTCATTTATTCACGACCGATCCGTCTCACGTCAATGAAAGCAGAGACCAAATTGCAACCGCATCGCGGATGAAGGCTGTGGGGCCGGACGGCCGCGCGAGAAGGTTCTTCCCCCGGCCCGCGATCCGCGCGGCGGAGGCCTGAAGAGCCCTTGACCGCGGTGATCGCCTTCCCGTTGAGAGAAGCGGCGCGCTGCGTCACCTCGCGATGTCGTCCTGGACCGCCACCCCTCTCGATCTCGGTCGATCCGCAGACGCATTCCTCCGCGAAAGCGCGCAAATTCGAAAAACCATTTTCTTGCGAAATCTTGGCGCGCGCCGGTAAATCTTCGGCACGGGATCGTGATCTCACAGCAACGGCTTAAGTGATCCGCGAACGGTCCCGCGAAGACCGTCGGCTGCGCGGTGCGCGACATTGTCCAACGAGACTTTCCACCGCGGGATTTGCCCCCTGCGGGACTTGCCATCCGGAGACCCTTCATGACCGACGACACGCCGCGCGGGACCGCCCTGTCGCGCCGGACGATCCTGCGCGCCGGCCTCGGGGCCGCCGCGCTGGGCCCCCTCGGGATGCCGGCGCTCCACGCGGCCGAGCGGACCGTCCGCCTGAGCTACCAGCGCTCCTCGACCCTGCTCACCATCCTGAAGGCCAACGGCACCCTGGACGCGCGCCTGAAGCCCCTGGGCTTCGCACCCTCCTGGCACCTCTTCACCAGCGTGATCGAGCCGATGAACGCCGGGGCCGTCGATCTGCACGCGGACGTCGCCGACGCAGTGCCGATCTTCACCCAGGCCGCTGGCGCGCCGCTCACCTTCTACGCCCGCGAGGTCGGCTCGCCCTCGGCAGAAGCCATCATCGTCCCCGAGGACTCGCCGATCCGCTCCATCGCCGACCTGAAGGGGCGCACGGTCGGCGTCTCGCGCGGGTCGGGCTGCCACTTCATCCTGGCGGCGGCCCTCAAGCGGGCGGGCCTCGCCTTCTCCGACATCAAGCCGGCCTATCTCCAGGCGCCGGAGGGGCTGGCGGCCTTCGGCCAGGGCAGCCTCGACGCCTGGGTGATCTGGGACCCGTTCCTCGCCATCGCCCAGGCCAAGCGGCCGGTGCGGGTGCTGGCCGACGCCACCGGCCTGTCGAGCTATCACCGCTACTACCTCGCCAACGACCGGTTCGTGGCCGAGAACCCGCAGGTGGTCGCGGTCGTCTACCAGGCGCTCCGGGAGGCGGGCCGCTGGGTCAAGGCCGAGCCCGATGCGGCGGTGGCGCTCCTCGCGCCGATCTGGGGCGACCTCTCGCCCGAGGTGGTCGCCACGGTGAACCGGCGCCGGACCTACGCGGTCACGCCGGTGGTGCGGTCCGAACTCGGCGAGCAGCAGGCCATCGCCGACACGTTCCGCGAGGCCAGGCTGATTCCGCGTGACCTCGACGCGACCGCGGTGAATACTTGGCAGCCGCCGGCGGAGCGGGGCTGAGCGCATGACCCATCCGCTCCGCTTCGGAATCTGGGCGGCCGTCCACGGCTCCCGCGCCTCCCACCATGATCCGGACGAGCCCGACGACGCCAGCTGGGACCGCAACCGCGCCCTGGTGCTGGACGCCGAAGCCCTCGGGTTCGACGCCGTTCTCGTCGCCCAGCATACCGCCAATCCCTACGACGACGGGCGCGATCAGCTCGAAGCCTGGACCGCCTCGGCCGCGCTGGCCGCCCTGACCCGGCGCATCGAGATCATCGCGGCGATCAAGCCCGGGCTCTACCACCCCGTGGTGCTGGCCAAGATGGCCCTGCAGATCGAGCACATCGCCCGGGGACGGTTCGCCCTCAACCTCGTGAATGCCTGGAACCGGGCCGAATTCGAGCGGGCGGGACTGCCCTTTCCCGCCCACGACGCGCGCTACGCCTACGGCGCCGAGTGGATCGGCCTCGTTGACCGGCTGATGCGGGGCGAGCGCGTCACCCATGCCGGGCCGCACTTCCAGGTGACGGATTATCAGCTGCGCCCGGCCGGCAGCTTCCGGTCGCGCCCGGCGATCTATCTCGGCGGCGAATCCGAACCGGCCCGGGCGCTGGCGGCAAGCCAAGCCGACGTCTGGTTCATCAACGGCCAGCCCCTCGCGGAGGTCGAGGCGCTGATCGCCGACGTCGCCCGCCGGCCCGCGGCTAACGGCCCGCTGCGCTACGGGCTCTCGGCCTTCGTCATCGCCCGCGAGACCGATGCGGCGGCGCAGGACGAGCACGCGCGTCTCCTGGCCCTGGCCGACCGCGACGCGGCGCTGCGGGCGGACACCCGGGCGCGTACGGACACGGCGAGCGTGATGTTCGCCAAGACCGATGCGGCGGCCTCCCGCCATGTCGGGACCAATGGCGGCACCGCCGCCGGCCTCGTCGGCAGTTACGACACCGTCGCGTCCCGCATCCGCGCCTTCCATGCCGCCGGAATCGAGCTGTTCATGCTGCAGTTCCAGCCCTTCGAGGCCGAGATGCGTCGCTTCGCCGAGCAGGTCCTGCCCCGGGTGCGCTGAGGCTCAGGCGCGGGCGACGAACCGCTGGTGGACGGCCATACCCACCAGCATGGCGGCGACGAAGACTGCCACGGGCAGCGCCCCCGTCGACAGGGCCGCCACGGCGGGGCCGGGACAGAGGCCCGACAGGCCCCAGCCGATCCCGAACAGGGCCGCGCCGCCGATCAGCGGTTTGTCGATCCGGCGGTTCTTCGGCAACTCGAAGGCGGCTGCCAGGGCCGGGCGCGGCAGGCGCCGGGCCAGGGCGTATCCGAGGCCGGCGACGCTCACCGCGCCGCCGAGCACGAAGGCCAGGGTCGGGTCCCAGGCCTGACGCCCGTCGAAGGCGCCGGTCACGTCGAGGAAGCCCTGGACACGGGCCGGGTCGAGCATCCCCGAAAGCGACAGGCCGAGCCCGAAGATCAGTCCGGCGGCGAGGGCCGCGAGGAGGCGGAGCGCCGCGCTCACGCCAGCGCCCGCAACAGGGTGACGGTGAGCATGCCGGTCCCCAGGAAAGTCAGGACCGCCGCCAGCGAGCGGGCCGAGAGCCGGGCGAGGCCGGCGACACCGTGGCCGCTGGTGCAGCCCGAGCCGAGCCGGGTGCCGAACCCGACGAGGAGGCCGGCGACAGCGAGCACCGGCAGCGGGGCGACGAACCGCATCGCCGGCCAGGCCCCGGTGGCAAGGGCGAAGACCGGCGGCCCGGCGATCAGGCCGGCGACGAAGGCGGCATCGACCCACCAGCGCAGGCCCCGATCCCGGCCGAGGCCGGCCACGAGTCCGCTGATTCCGGCGATGCGCCCGTTCAGGAGCATCAGCAGCGCCACCGACAGGCCGATCAGCGCGCCGCCGGCGAACCCGGACGCATAGGTGTTCATCGGAATCGGCCCTGCTCCGCCACTGCGTGTCGCCTCATACTCTACCCGGGCTCTACCCGGGCCCTATCCTAGCGGGCCATGCCCCAGCGCCGCACGGTGATCCGCTCGAAGGCCGCGAACACGAGGTTCTCGACCACGAGGCCGATGACGATGACCAGGACGAGGCCGGCGAAGACCCGGTCGGTGTAGAGTTCGTTGCGGTTCTGGAAGATGTACCAGCCGAGGCCACCCCGCCCCGAGGAAGCCCCGAACACCAGCTCGGCCGCGATCAGGGTGCGCCAGGCGAAGGCCCAGCCGATCTTCAGGCCCGACAGGATCGCGGGCAGGGCGGCCGGGATCAGGATCTGCAGGACGTAGGACGGCCCGCGCAGGCCATAGTTGCGCCCCGCCATCCGCAGGGTCTCGGGCACGCCCTGGAAGCCCGCATAGGTGTTGAGCGCCATCGGCCACAGCACCGAATGGATCAGCACGAAGATCAGGCTGCCAGAGCCGAGGCCGAACCAGAGCAGGGCGAGCGGCAGCAGGGCGATGGCCGGCAGCGGGTTGAACATCGCCGTCAGGGTCGAGAGCAGGTCTCGGCCGAACTGCGTCGAGACCGCGAGCGTCGTCAGCCCGAAGGCCAGCACGATGCCGGCGAGGTAGCCCTGCACCAGCACGGTGAGCGAGATCCGCACCCGGTCGATGAGCTCGCCGTTGGCGAGGCCGTCGAAGAGGGCCGACATCGTGGCGAGGAATCCGGGCAGCAGCAGGTCGTTGTCCTGCCAGCGTGCCAGCCCCTCCCAGAGCAGCGCCAGGGCGGCGATGATCAGGCCCTTGCGCAGCCAGTCCCGCTGCCATAGCCGCGCTCCGAGCGGCAGCGTGCGTTCCACCGGTGCCTCCACGAAGGGCGCGAGCACCCGGTCGTATTCCGGGCGGACCGGCGGCACCAGATCGCGCGAGACTCGGTTCCGGGTGAAGAGATCGGCGCGGGTCGCGGACGCGCTCATCGGTTCGCCTCCGCCGGGGCGCCGGTCTCGAACAGGCGCGCGTGCAGCCGGTGTACCGCTCCCTGGAAGGCCTCGCTGCCGATGCTGGAGAGATCAAAGGCGTGGCTGTTGAACTCGGCCCGCACCCGGCCGGGATGGGGCGAGAGCAGGGCCACCCGGTTGCCGACCACGAGCGCCTCCTCGATCGAATGCGTGACGAAGAGCAGGGTGAAGCGGGCCTCGTCCCAGAGGGCGAGCAGCTCTTCCTGCATCCGCCGCCGGGTCAGGGCGTCGAGCGCCGCGAAGGGCTCGTCCATCATCAGCACCCGGGGCTGCATCGCCAGGGCGCGGGCGATGGCGACCCGCTGCTTCATGCCGCCCGAGAGCTGGTGCGGGTAGCTGTCGGCGAAGGGGGTGAGCCCGACCTTGTCGATGTAGTGGCGCGCGCGCTCCTGCGCCTCCCGCCGGCCGAGCGCCTTGGCGGCGCGCAGCGGGAAGGCGACGTTCTGCGCCACCGTTTTCCAGGGCGGCAGCTGATCGAATTCCTGGAACACCACGATGCGATCGGGCCCGGGCGCCCGCACCGGAGCACCCGCCAGGGTGATCGAGCCCTCCACCGGCGTGATGAAGCCGGCCGCTGCTTTCAGCAGGGTGGACTTGCCGCAACCCGAGGGCCCGAGCAGGACGAAGCGGTCGCCCGCATGGATGTCGAGGTCGATCCGGTGCGTGGCCCGCACCACCCGCTGCGGCGTGCGGTATTCCAGGGTGACGCCCCGGATCTGCAGCAGGGGCGACGGGTCGGGCGCGGGGAGCGGCGCCGGCTCCGGTGCCGGCCGGGCGGTGGGGGCGGCCTCGCGCCGAGCGCCGCCGCGCGGGCGCGGCTCGGCCAGTTCGAGGACGGAGAGGTCGGACAGGGTGGCGGCGCAGATCATCGCGGGCCGCTCAGCTGCCGGTGCTGATGCGCGGATCGGCGAAGAAGTAATCGCCGATGGCCTGGGGTGCGGACTTGATCGCCCCGACCCGATGCATGAACTGGCCAAGCCCGAGGGTGTTCTCCGGCGTCACCTTGAAGGTCACGGCCGGGTTGGTGATGATCGCCTTCAGCAGCGCCGGATCGAGTTTGCTGCTGGTCGTCCGGACGTAGATCTCGGCCGCCCTGTCGGGGTTCTCGGTGATGAACTTCGCCGCCTCGTCGAGCGCGTCCAGGAAAGCCTTGTAGGTCTTCGGGCTGGATTTGTAGAACGCCTCCGTCCCGTAGAGCACCGTCGAGGAGGACGGGCCGCCCTGGACGTCGTAGGAGTTCAGGACGATGCGGGCCTTGGGGTTCTCGGCCAGTTCCTGGTCCTGGAAGGGCGGGTTGCCGAAATGGCCGGTGATCTCGGTGCCGCCCTTGATGATCGCGGCGGCCGCCTCCGGGTGCGGGACCGCGACGCTGATCCGGTCGAGCCTGGCGAAGTCCTTGTCGCCCCAGAGCTTGGCCGAGGCCCATTGCAGGATGCGCGACTGCACCGAGACGCCCACCGCCGGCACCGCGATCCGGTCCTTCTCACCGAAGTCAGCGATGCTCTTCACGTCGGGATTGTTGGTGACGAGGTAGTAGGGAAAGTTGCCGAGCGAGGCGATGCCCTTCACGTTCTGCCGGCCCCGGGTGCGGTCCCAGAGGGTGAAGAGCGGCCCGACACCGGCCCCCGCGACCTCGATGTTGCCCGACAGCAGCGCGTCGTTGACCGCCGACCCGCCCGAAAGCTGGACGTAGTCGACCTTGATGTCGAGGCCGCCCGCCTTCCCATGCTTCTCGATGAGCTTCTGGTCCTCGACCACGTTGAGGAGCAGGTAGACGACGCCGAACTGCTTGGCGATCCGCAACTGGCCCTCGGCCGCCACCGCGGCGCCGGAGAGCGTCGCGCAGAGCGCCAGTCCACCGAGCAGGGCCCCGGCGAGCCGCCGCGAGAGGAAGGTGTGTCGTCTGGTCGTCATCTGGCCCGCCGCTGACTTGTTGGGAGACACTGTCTCGCTCGGGGCAGTAATCTTGTTCCGAGGAGGCGATCCTGCCCGGAGAAGCTGCCTCGTCCGAGGAGATATCCGGCGATCCGGGTCGACAGCGCGCTCCGGATCGATGACGAAGATGTTATCCTGGGCCCGAGGCGCGTCAATAAAAGCGAAGTCTTTATTCGAGTGGTGGCGGAGATGGTTCGT
The DNA here is from genome assembly GCF_058782155.1 of Methylobacterium sp. FW306-05-D. NCBI lineage: Bacteria > Pseudomonadati > Pseudomonadota > Alphaproteobacteria > Hyphomicrobiales > Methylobacteriaceae > Methylobacterium > Methylobacterium sp. FW306-05-D. Next base: position 10,020 of record NZ_JBYSXL010000010.1, on the reverse strand, counting down.
GTTCCCGGCCTCGGGTTCCGGAGAGCATTTCTCGCGAGGCGCACTTTATCGCCGAAACTCAGGCTCAGATGCTGGGAAACGCCGCTTCTTCTTGGCCTGGCCTGGCGGTCGGCCCGCTCAGCAGCTACTTGGACGAACGGCCGCTCCGGTGACCCCGCCGGCAGCGGGGGCGGAACCCGCTCGTGCTTCCGGACGAGGAATGCTGCCAGTTTTGGCCGATGCGGAGGCTATTCCTCTCGCCCCGGACAGAAAAACAAAAGACCCTTTCGTTGCTCGCCCCGCCTGAATACGGTTGAATGCCGGTCTTCGGGGCGCCGTTGATGCGGCCGGCCCGCGCTCCGTCGCGTACGGCCTCCGTGCCCCGATCCTCCCCACCCTCGTGCGGATTTCGTCCCATGCCCCCTGACGCCCTGCGCCGGCTCGCGCATCGACGCAGTTTCCTCCGCCTCGCCGGCGCCGCCGCCGGTGGGGTCGGGCTCACCGCAACGGCCCGCGCCGCGGGCGCCGTCGAGCCCCTGGAGGTTCCCCCGTGGAGCCGCACCCCCGGGGCGCCGGTGGCCTCGCCGGCCTATGGTCAGCCATCTCCCTTCGAGCGGCTGGGACGACGGCCGCGCACGCCGCCGCCCTTTCCGGGAGCGGCCTCGACGGGCACGCCGCTCCAGCACCTGCACGGGATCATCACCCCGAACGGCCTCCATTTCGAGCGTCACCATGCCGGCGTCCCGGCGATCGACCCGGACCGGCACCGGCTGGCGATCCACGGCCTGGTGGAGCGCCCCCTCGTTCTGACCCTGAACGACCTCCTGCGGATGCCCGCCGTGTCGCGCATCCACTTCCTGGAATGCTCGGGCAACACGCCCTGGCTCGGGGCCAAGCCGTCCTGGACCCTGCAGGAGAGCCACGGCCTGCTCTCCTGCTCCGAGTGGACCGGGGTCGAGCTCGCCACCCTGCTCGACGAGGTCGGCGTGAAGCCGGGGGCCGCCTGGATCCTCGCCGAGGGGGCCGACGCCTCGGGAATGAGCCGCAGCCTTCCCCTCGACCTCGCCCGCGACGGGGCGATCCTGGCCTATGCCCAGAACGGCGAGCGCCTGCGCCCGGAGCAGGGCTATCCGCTGCGGCTGTTCGTGCCCGGTGTGGAGGGCAACCTCAGCGTCAAGTGGCTGCGCCGCCTCAAGGTCGGCGACCAGCCGTTCCAGACCCGCGAGGAGACTGCGAAGTACACCGACCTGATGCCGGACGGCACGGCCCGGCAGTTCACCTTCGTGATGGAGGCCAAATCCGTCATCACCACGCCTTCGGGCGGCGAGCGCCTGGGCGAGCCGGGCTTCCGGGAGATCCGGGGTCTCGCCTGGACCGGGCGGGGCCGGATCGCCCGGGTCGAGGTCTCCACGGACGGGGGCGCCCGCTGGCAGGCGGCGACCCTCGAAGGCCCGGTCCTGCCGCGCTGCCTCACCCGGTTCCGGCTGCCCTGGCGCTGGGACGGCGGCTCGGCCCAGCTCCTCAGCCGCGCCACCGACGAGACCGGCTACGTCCAGCCCGATCGCGCCGCCCTGGTGGCGGTGCGGGGCACCCAGTCCTTCTACCACAACAACGCGACGTTCGGCTGGCGGATCGCCGCCGATGGAGGCGTCAGCCATGCGGGTTAGCCTTCTCGGGTCCCTCGCCTGCCTCGTCCTGACCGGTGCGGCCCTGGCCGATCCCGGCGGACCCGCCGCCGGCCTGCGCGGCCCGTCAGACCGCCTCGGGATCGGCCGTGCGGCCACACCGGAGCTCCTGGCCGCCTGGGACATCGACGTCCGCGCCGATGGCCAGGGCCTGCCCCCTGGCCACGGCAGCGTCCGCGACGGTGCCGCCCTGTTCGAGGCGCGCTGTGCGGCCTGCCACGGGGCGAAGGGCGAAGGCGGCAGCGCCGACGCGCTGGCCGGCGGCCAGGGCTCTCTCGCCACGCCGAAGCCGGTCCGGACCGTGGGCAGCTACTGGCCCTACGCCACTACCCTGTTCGACTACATCCGCCGCGCCATGCCCTTCGACGCGCCGCAAACCCTCAGCGCAGACGAGACCTACGCTCTGAGCGCCTACGTCCTCCACCTCAACGGCCTCCTGCCGCAGGACGCCGTGTTGGATGCCGGCGCGCTCCCGGCGGTGGTGATGCCGAACCGACACGGCTTCACCGGGGACGCACGTCCCGACATCCCGGTGACGGCCCGCTGAGGCCGCCGGAATTGGCCGCACAGGACAAGCCTGCTCCCGGGACCCGTCTGGGAGGAAGGCTGTGCCCGCAGGCGGTCGATCTTTGGAAACCGCTGTCATTGACCCCGGAGGCCCCGGATCGGCACACTTCTCAAAGGCGCGGCGCCCCCGTCCGCGCCCCGCGACGGCCCGTCCCAGAGCCTCGGACCGTGCCGCCGACGCCCCCGTCGCCCCCTCGAGTGAAGACGTGCAGATCGGAGTAAACGATGGTTCTCGGAGATCAGGTTGTGTTCGCCCGGCTCGACGTGGCCGATGCCCTCGGCATCTGGCGGCATGCCACCGGGCGCATCGTCGACGTCCTGCCGGCCCGGGACGGGGCGCAGGTCGTGGACGTGCAGTTCGAGGGACACGGCCTCCTCGTGGGCTACATCGCCGCCCTCTTTCAGCGCGTCGGCTGAGGGCGATGCCGCCGCGCATTACCCGGACCTCGCGATCCGCATGAGCCGATCCGCATGACCGCCGGCAGCCAGGCCTCGCGCGGTCCCAGCAGCCTCCTGCGCCCGCCCCTGCGCAGCGTGAGCCAGACCACCGCCGCTCCCGACGTCTGGCGGGCCATGCGCGCCGAGGCGGAGGCGGCCCTCATCGAGGAACCGCTCTATGCCGGCATCATCCAGGCGACGGTGCTCGACCAGCCGAGCCTGATCCACGCCTTCGCCTACCGCCTCGCCCATCGCCTCGGCGACGGCGACCTCGCGCGGCTCTCAACCCGCGACCTCTGCCTCTCGGCTTTCGAGGCCGACCCGCATGCGGGCGAGCACGCCGTGCGCGACCTCGTGGCCATCCGCGAGCGCGACCCGACATGCCGGCGCTACCTCGACCCCTTCCTGTTCTACAAGGGGCTCGCCGCTCTGGAGGGCTACCGGGTGGCGCACTGGCTCTGGCACCAGGGCCGGGCTACCCTGGCGCTGCACATCCAGAGCCGGATCTCCGAGGTGTTCGGAGCCGACATCCATCCGGCGGCTCAGATCGGGTCCGGCGTCTTCATCGACCACGCCACCGGCGTCGTGATCGGCGAGACCACGGTGATCGCCGACGACGTCTCGATCCTGCAATCGGTGACGCTCGGGGGCAACGGCAAGGAGAGCGGCGACCGGCACCCGAAGATCGAGCGCGGCGTCCTCCTCAGCGTCGGTGCCAAGGTGCTCGGCAACATCCGGGTCGGCGAGGGCGCGAAGGTGGCCGCCGCGGCCGTGGTCCTGCACGACGTGCCGGCCCACACCACCGTAGCGGGCGTGCCGGCGCGCGTCGTATCGCGAATCACTGCCGCCGAGGACCCCGCCCAGACCATGGACCAGTTCTTCGGCGACGGGATCTGAGGGTTCGGGACCCCGGCCCAGAGGGCTACGGCGAAGCCGGCTTCCGATCCTCGGGCGAACCTCGCGACCTGCCGCGTGCACGGGTGGCCCCTGCTGGGCGGGTGGATCTCGGACCAGATTGTCCCAACCGTTTCTCCGGATCGACCTCTTTGGAGAACGGTATTCTCTAGTTGTCCGGCTTATAAGCAGTTTATTTTGCATACGAACCGCTTTGGGGCACGTTCGTCTAGTAAGGCATGAACTTTGGAAAATTATTCCATTGACGATGGTCCACAGCCACGGCTAGTACCGCATCACGTCCGGCGCTGTACAAATAATCGCGCCGGATATGACAATACTTAGCCGTGGTCGCCGCAGCGCTATTCTTGCATCGTAGTCGCTCGACTGCGCTCGCGCCGATCCATGGCCGGATGCGCACGACACCACCCGACAATCCAGACGGAGACGACCAACCATGAGCGGACAGGGGCAAAGCGTGGGCGCATCCGCAGCACGCAATCTATCGACGGCGACCGTCACGTCGGTTCAGAATCTCGCCAACACCCCGCGCTGGCTCCTGCGGCTCCTGCCCTTCGTCAACGTGGATGGCGGCGTCTACCGCGTGAACCGGCGCGCCGTCGTGCTGGCCAAGCCCGGCCGCATCGCGTTCGCCAGCGCCGACAAGGCGCGCACGATCAGCCCCGCTTCCTTACGCGCCGTGCCGCCGTTCAGCCGGCTGGGCGATGCCGAGCTCGCGGCCCTCGCCGACCGGTTCACCGAGAGCAAGCACAAAGCCGGCGAGACGATCTCGGAAGGCGGCGCGGGCGACCGCAGCCTGACCATCGTCGCCGACGGCACCGTCGAGCTGTCCCTGTCCGGCCCCTACCAGAACCGCCTGCGCTCGGGCCTCGCCACCCGCGGCGACTTCTTCGGCGACGAGACGATCACGGGTGACGGCCAGCCCGCTCCCGCCGTCAAGGCGCTCTCGGCCGTCACGCTGCTGACCCTCGACCGGACGGCCCTGGACGACGACACCGTCAAGAACCGCATCGCGCAATATGTCGAGGAGCGCGACCGCCTGAAGGGCCACACCAACAGCCACGGCGAGCAGGGCATCGAGCTGCTCGCGGTGCAGACCGGCGCGCCGCGCCTGCCGACCACCTTCGTGGATTACGAGATCGATCCGCGCGAGTACCACCTCTCCACGATCCAGACGATCCTCAACACCCACACCCGCGTCACCGACCTCTACTCCAACGAGATCGACCAGCTGCGCGAGCAGATCCGCCTCACGGTCGATGCCGTGAAGGAGCGGGAGGAGTGGGAACTGCTCAACAACTCCGAGTTCGGGCTCCTGAACGAGGTCGGCGGACGCCAGCGTATCCCCACCCGCGGCGGCCCGCCCACGCCGGACGACCTCGACGAACTGCTGACGCTGGTGTGGAAGAAGCCTGCGTTCTTCGTGGCGCATCCCCGCGCCATCGCGGCCTTTGGCCGGGAAGCCACCCGCCGCGGCGTGCCCCCGGTGGTGATCCACCTGTTCGGCGCACCGTTCATCACCTGGCGCGGCGTGCCGCTCGTGCCGAGCGACAAGCTGCCGATCGACACCGATCCGGTCACCGGAGCCCAGACCACCTCGATCCTGCTGCTGCGCGTCGGCGAGGGCGAGCAGGGCGTGGTCGGCCTGCAGAAATCCGGCGTCACCGGCGAGATCGAGCCCGGCCTGTCGGTGCGCTACATGGGCACCAACGACCATTCCATCGCCTCGCACCTCGTGACCCGCTACTTCTCCGCCGCCGTGCTGGTGGAGGACGCCATCGCACGCCTCGATAACGTCCTGCTGGGTAACTACCATGACTACGCCTGAGGCCGGCGTCTTGGGCTCGTCCGGCTTCGGCCTCCCCACGGGCGCGGCCGGCGATACGGCGCATGCCGACCTCGTCGGACGCCTCGCCCGCGAGATCTACGGCCAGGGCCAGGCGGCGTCCGCGCCGCTGGCCCCCGCGCTGCCGGCCGCGCCGCAGGGTCCCCAGGGTCTGGAGAGCCTTCCCCAGGCCCCCGGGCAGCCATCGCTTCCGGGTGTTGCCATCGGCGTGCCTTCGGTGCCCTCGGGCGCCCTGTCGTCGGGCCTCCAGCCCGACGCCGCGGTCCTCGGGGCGCGCAACGTCGGTGGCCCGAGCGTCGGGCTGCCGGGTCTGACCGGGCCGTCGGCCGCCAACCCGTTCGGTGCCACGCCCGCGCCGGTGGGCGCCGGCTTCCTCGACACGGCGACGATCCCCTCGGTCCATCCCCTCGCCGACCCGTTATCGGCCCGGCACGGCTTGCCGGAATTCTTCGTGCCCACCGTACCGGAAGTGGCCGCCTTCCTGCCCGGCGGCCCCGACCTGCACCGGACGATCGCTCAGGACCATCCGCGCGCGAACGCCTTCGCGCACGCGATCGCTCCGAGCCTCGTGCCGGCCGATCCGTCGAAGCGGGGCGGCGGCATCGCCCAGGAAGACCTCGCCCAGGAAAACTTCCGGCGCACGGGGCGCCTCGCGGGCGAGCCCGTCTATCTGGCGCAGCCGGGCGGCAATCCGGCATTCGCGTCGGGCGACTATTATTTCCTGTCCGATTCTTTCCCGGTGCAGTCCCGGCGCGCCTCGAAGCCGCACGCCTCCCCGCGCGCCGAGCCCTCGCGGCACAGCGGGCCGGCCCCGCGCGTGACCTCCCACGGGTCGAGCCCGGTGGCGGCGCCCTTCGACGTCGAGCGTGTCCGCAAGGACTTCCCGGCCCTCCACCAGAGCGTCAACGGGCACCCCCTGGTCTGGCTCGACAACGCGGCCACCACCCACAAGCCGCAGAGCGTCATCGACGCCACGTCCGAGTTCTACGCGCGCCACAACTCGAACATCCACCGGGCCGCCCACACCCTGGCGGCGCGCTCCACCGACCTGTTCGAGGGCGGGCGCGAGAAGGTCCGGCGTTTCCTCAACGCGCCCTCCAAGGACGACATCGTCTTCCTGCGCGGCACCACGGAGGCGATCAACCTCGTGGCCAACGCGTATGGCCGCGCCAACATCGGTCCGGGCGACGAGATCATCGTCTCTCAGATCGAGCACCACGCCAACATCGTGCCCTGGCAGCTCCTGACCCAGGCCACGGGCGCGACCCTGCGGGTGATCCCGGTGGACGACCGCGGCGAGATCATCTTCGAGCAGTTCGCGGCCCTGCTCTCGGGCCGCACCAAGATCGTCTCGGTGACCCACGTCGCGAACGCCCTCGGCACCATCAACCCGGTCCGTGAGATCATCGCTCTGTCCCACGCCTACGGCGTGCCGGTGTTGGTGGATGCGGCGCAGTCCTCGCCCCACATCCCCCTCGACGTGCAGGCGCTCGATGCCGACTTCCTCGTCTTCTCCGGCCACAAGGTGTTCGGGCCGACGGGCATCGGCGCCCTCTACGGCAAGAAACACCTCCTGGAGTCGATGCCGCCCTGGCAGGGCGGCGGCCACATGATCGAGGATGTCACCTTCGCGAAGACCGTCTACAAGGGCGCGCCGGAGAAGTTCGAGGCCGGCACGCCCGATATCGCCGGCGCGGTCGGCCTCGGCGCCGCCCTCGACTACCTGGAAGGGGTCGGCCTGCCCGGCATCGCCGCCTACGAGCACGACCTGCTGGACTACGCGCAGGCCGGCCTCGCCGACGTGAAGGGTCTGCGTCTGATTGGTACCGCCCGCCAGAAGGCGAGCGTGATGTCCTTCGTCATCGACGGGCACGAGAACGAGGCGGTGGCCCACCATCTCGACGCACGGGGCATCGCGGTGCGCTCGGGTCACCATTGCGCCCTTCCGGCCCTGCGCCGTTTCGGCGTCGACCAGTCGGTGCGGGCCTCGCTCGCCTTCTACAACACCCGCGCGGACGTGGACGTCTTCCTGAAGGCGCTGCACAGTCTTCCACGGTGATAGGAAAGGCGGTCTCGCCTTGGTCCGCATTCCGAAGGGACCGGTCGTTGTGGTCCGCAATCCGGCGGCCATGACGGCCGCATGTATGACCGGGTCGGGTCGAGGCCTTGTGAGAACGCAGATCCCTCAGGCTCAAAGCGAATGAACCGCTCCGGGTTTCCCGGAGGCGATTTGGTTTGGGTCAAGCGGCCAAGGGTTGGTCCTTCGCCGGATGACAGTCGCGTGCTTCCGCGGGAGGTGCGCTGCCGATCGGTTCGAGCAGCCGACGGTGATGGAACCCATCCCCCCATTCGAGGGTGGCGAACTCGACTGCCTCGACGGATCGCCATGATCCACGGCGATGGATCGGCTCGGCCTCGAACAGACCGTCGATCGTCGCGGCCAAGGCGTTGTCGCAGCGGTCTCCGACGCGGCCGACCGAGGGCTCGACGCCCGCCTCCGCCGGTCGCTCCGTGTCACGCAGAGCAAGATGTTGGCTCGCCCTGTCGCTCTGGTGCACGAGCCCGCTGCCCTGAACGGGACGGCGTTCAGGCAGGGCCTGCAGCGATCGAACCAGGGCATCGTCATCCGCGGTTAAGCCCCTCCATCGTATCACCCGCCCGGTATTCCGGCCTTGGCGAGGCCGTGGGGAGGTGGAGCGGCGGATGTCGGACGGTCAACGCGAGACAATTCGCCAACAGGCCTTGGCCGAGATCGCCTTGCTCGACACGCCGCCCGAGCGCGAATTCGACGCGCTGGCGGAGCTTGCACGGCGCATGCTCGGCACCAGTATGTCTTCGATCACCCTGATCGCGCCGGAGCGCCAGTGGTTCAAGGCGCGCTGCGGGCCTCTGGCCCCCGAGACGACGCGGGCGCAGGCATTCTGCCCCGTCGTCGTCGAGACCGAGGCGCCGCTCGCCGTCGCGGATGCCCGCCTCGACCCGCGCTTCGCCGAGAGTCCGTTCGTCACGGGTGCCCCGAACATCCGCTACTATGCCGGCGTCCCGGTCCGCGTCCGGCGCCCCGACGGGGATCGGGTGGCGATCGGCACGCTCTGCGTCCTCGACGAGGAGCCCCGCGAGCCGGCGCCGACCGACGTGAGGGTGCTCGAAGAATTGGCCTGCGTCGCCGAGGCCCTGATCGCGGCCCGGGCCGTCGCGCTGCGCGCCACCGAGGCCGCCGAAGAGCACCGTCTGGCCAACGAGTGGCTCGAGCGCGAACGCCGTCAGTTCAAGCAGGCCGAGCGCATGGCCAACATGGGTTCGTACCGGTACGACATCGAGAAGCGGTCCACCGCCTGGTCGGACGGCGTCTTCGCCATCCATGAGCGTCCCCTCGGCGGCGTACCGAACGGCGAGATCATGGACCACTTCCCCGAACCCGACCGCACCACGTTCGTCGCCGCGGTGATGCGGACCCTGGATACGGGCGAGCCCTTCGAAATGGACGCCGACTTCGTGACCGCCAAGGGCAACGCCCGGCGCGTGCGGTGCTCCTGCGAGATCGAGCTGGCCAGGGGCAAGCCCGTCGCCCTCATTGGCTTGATCCAGGACATCAGCGAACGGCACGACCTCGAGCAGCGGCTGCGCCACAAGGCGCGCACTGACGACCTGACCCAGCTGGCCAACAGGGCCGAGTTTCACCGCGTTCTCGATCTCCGCTTGCAGGAGGCGCGCGAGGCGGACGGCGACATGGCGGTGCTCCTGATAGACCTCGACGGCTTCAAGGGCGTCAACGACGTCCTCGGCCATGCCGCGGGCGACACGGTCCTGCGCCGGGTCGCCGATCGGTTGCGCGCTGCCTGCCACGACGGGTGTTTTCCGGCGCGGCTGGGGGGCGACGAGTTCGCGGTCGTCATGCCGGCCGATCTCGATCGCGCAGGACTGGATCGACAGGTCCGGTGCCTCCTGCACACCCTCGAGATCGTTGCGGACGGACCGGGTCAGATCATTCGTGTGACCGGAACGATCGGCATCGCCTGGTCACGCGCGGCCGCGCACGACCGGGACGTCGTGCTGCGCCAAGCCGATGCGGCACTTTACGCCGCCAAGCGCTGTCGGAAGGGAACGGCGCAGACCTACCCGGCCTGGGAAGACCACCGGCAAGCGGGGTGATCGTACCCTTGCGGCGGCGATCGGGCCGCATCGCGCACTGACCGCAGTCCGACCAGGGGCCGTCCGCTGTCGCGTGAGGCTGCCGAACGAGGCCCTCGCCCCACCCGTGCGGCGGGCGGCCCTCGCGGTCTGACGGGCGTGCCCGGACGCCCTCGGCGCGCCCGGGCCGGCCCAACACCGGTTTCGACAGCGCGTCCCGGCCCTTCGCCCTTGAGACCGGGTTCGCCTACGCGGTCGGCGACAAGGTCGACCTGTTCGACGGCCTCAGCCTCGTCGGGCAGGTCACTCCGGAGTTCCGGGTCATCGGGGGCCTGCCCCTCCCCTTCCGCGCATCACCGAGACCTCGCTTCGACTGATCGCTGCAGGAAGCGCCCGCGGCACGACGCGACCCGCCGCGGCGGAGGCCGGGCGGGTCGGTGTGGGGCGGGCGCCGGGGCT